>NZ_JBFTQB010000062.1:0-12970 GCF_056398785.1 Paenibacillus sp. 01T422
CTGTAGGCAAATATTGAAAACCAACATCATGATGAAAATTATTGGCCCGAACGCTAGCTTGCTCCAGCTTTTCATCCCAGCGCCATGCAGCTTCCTTATAATGCTCTTTCCCCGTCATATCATAGAGAATCCAAAGAATTCCCGGCCAGAAACCTGATGTCCACCAATCAATCCGCATGTCGTCATATAGTCCATCTTCCTTGGCTACATGAGGAGATTTCTCTCCGAGCTGCTCGATCATCCGATCGACTTTTACCTGCAGGGCTTCCCATACTTGGGGCATAATTTCTTCAAACTTCTTAGCACCATTCCATGTTGCTGTTTGATTTACACTCATCGCTTTTAACCTCCTATTAATGGTTTCAACCCTTTGTTATTACTACCTTGGTAACCGTAGGCATTCCTTCGCAAGCCGCACTGATAACAGATGTATACTGGCGCTGCCCATCATGGCTGTTATCCGACTTTGAAAGAAGAGAGGACGCCGGACCGCCTGCACTCACAAAATCTGTCACTGTAATCCCAGCTGGTAAACCGCCAAAAGGATCCACATAAATCCCTGCTCGGCCTGAAGCAAGCTGTGTAAGCCTTGAACCGTGAATCGTGCCCAAGTTATCCAGCAGCTTTCCGTCACCAGCTAGTCCAAACCGGACAAAGGACGCTGCATCCGGGCAAAATACACCTGCCGCATCATACGCGAGCACTTCTGCATATACCCGACCGTCTTCCAGCGTTTCTGTTGTTAGCTCCAGCTGCACCGGCTCGCCCCACGACTCCGTTTGATAACGGAAGCTCAGCTCGTCGCTCACAACAACACCGTCACGAACCGCTTCCACGCGCAACTGGTTCTCACCTGCACGAAGTTCCGTCTCCCAACGCAAGCCTGCGCATGGGAAATCTTGTGAGTTGCGGCGCTTCACGCCAAGGCTTTCGCCGTTGAGGAACAATTCCACTTCCTCCGCATTCGAATACACCTTGATCATCTTCCGCTCACCCGCAGCACCCCAGCGCACCGGCATGGTATGACCATATAAGCGCACCATCGGTTTCTCCGACCAATACGATTGGAAAACATAATATGCTTCTTTCGGCGTCAAATCCCGTTCAACGATCCCTTTCATATTCAAATAAGGAATTGGCGAATCCGGCCGCACCGGTGTGGAGAAATCCTTAAACGACCACTGTGCCGCTCCCGTCAACCAGCTCATATTCTCTTGCGATTTCAAGTACCAATCGATCATTTCGCAGAAGTACGTCTCTGACCAATCACCGTCACGAGACACGCGTGGCTCGCCGCCAGTCAATAAATAGTCCCCATCACGCTCATCGGTTGCACCTTCGGATTGCTTCATAAATGTAAAGCCCGTGTACGCTTCCTCGACATGCCGTGTCGGCAAATTATCTGCGCCCCATTCCATATGGAAGAAGGAATCCACATTTTCGAAGGCTGTTTTACTGCTTGACTCATAGTCCGTATAGACGCCGCGGTACCAACCTGCCCAGATCGAAGGCGAATAAACATCAATGATATCCTTGCAAAATTCACAGCGGCGAATCGACGTTAGACGGCTGGGGTCTAATTGATGCGACAGCTCATGCAATTCTTTCATGAATGCACGGATTGCCTGCTGATCGAAATAGTCAAAATCACATTCCCAATCGTTCTCATTGCCAAGTCCCCATAGGATAATCGAGGGGTGATTGTAATGTTGTTCAATCATCGCTGTGAGCATGTCGATACACTGCTTGCGGTATTCCGGTCCGCCAAGTCCGCCTCGGCACCAAGGAATCTCTTCCCAGACAAGAAGCCCTAGCTCATCGCATAAGTCAAGCACAATTCGTGACTGTTGATAGTGGCCAAGGCGAATGAAATTAGCGCCCATGTCTTTGATCAACTGCATTTCTTCACGAATTAAATCCTCACTCATCGCCGCCCCTACACCTGCATGATCTTCATGGCGATGTGTTCCGCGCAGCAGAAGACGTTCCCCATTGAGCTTAAATGGTCCCTGCTTTACAAATTCAAAACTGCGAAAACCAAAAAGCTCTGTCACCACGGTTTCGCCATCTTCACAAACCAGCGCCACGGAGCAATCATATAAGTTCGGCTCAGTCACCGACCATAGATGTGGTTGCGAAACTTCCACAGCAACTAGCTCTTTCTCCCCCTGCCAGGCAGGTAAAGTGACTTCAGATTGCCCGATAACTACGCCATCCTGCTGCTTTACCGTGATTGTCAAAGTAACATTTCCTGCAATCGCATCCGGATTGTAAAGTTTAGCACGCACTTTGACTTTCCCGTTCTCCGCTTTTCCACCAATAATCTCATCCAAATCAGTTTGCACATGCACGCTGGACAATGAGATCTGCGGCACATAAACAAGGTTCAAATAGCGGTACACCCCGCCATACAGATTGAAATCGCTTGCATCAGAGGGGATCGTCTCTAGCTCCCTACTGTTATCGCACGCAATTGCCACTGGAACCTGCCCCGCATAACGCTCTATTTCCTTGGCCCGCTCCACGGCCTCCGTGATATCAACGGTAAATTCATCGTAACCGCCAAGATGCGAATCCACCTTCTCCGTGTAAACATACACATCCGTCCGCTGGCCAGCACCTTCAAAATGCAGCAATGTCCTTCCCTTCGGATACGGATTCTCGACCTCCAGCCTGCTTCGATACCAGCCTTGTCCTTGATAGTACTTGCTATCTGGGTCCATTACATCGTATCCATTGTAGGTGTGGGGAAGTGTGACCGTTTCCCACGGCACGTTATAGTGATTTTGCAGCTTATCTGCCCGCCAAACCTCCCAAACGCCGCCTAAGGATCCGCGATAATGCTCCCAATTTTCGTTTAACCTGCATTTTTTCATGAACGAGTCGTTCCTCCTCTAGCTGCTCAATAACCTACCCTCATCGTACCAAAAAAAAAGCGAATAATGTTTAGCCCTCTTATGATAAAATGTTGTTAGATTACGATGAGGAGTTTTCGTTATGAAGCTAATGAACTACATGAATTTAAATGTTCATCCCGTGCAATTATCGTTTTTCAAAAATAGAACGCATGAGTTTGAGGAAATCTTTCACGCCCACCAGGGGATGGAACTTCTCATCGTCCATGAAGGTAGAGGCATCGCCATAATTGAGCAACAAATCGTTGAAATGACGCCGGGGGCAATCTTTTGCTTTCGACCGTTTCAGCTGCATCGTCTTCGTATGTATAACCTTCCGCAGGAAAGGTATGTTCGCTCGCTTTTTGTTCTTGAGCCAGCCGTTCTTGAGGCAGCGCTTGCTGCCTTTCCATCGCTGCAAGAATTCTTGCGCAAAATGTGGAAAGATCCGTTGTCTCCACAAACATTCCAGTGTTCAGATCTGACGGAACTAGAACAATTATTCCGCCTTTATGCGCCTAGAATAGAGGCTGCTATTGATCAAGGCACTGAAAGGCTGCTTGAAGAGCAGCTGCTGTTCCTAACTGCCTTTATCCACCAAGTGCGCACAGGGTTTGAGTCGACAATTACCTCTCAAACAGAGCTTACGCAAGTGCATCCGCGCAAAAGCTCAACAACGGCTGAGCGCATGCTCTCTTGGATTGAAGAGAATTATAGCAAGCCGTTCAAGCTGGAAGACCTAGCACAAGCGGTTCACCTTACACCGAACCACGTGTCTGCTACCTTCCGGCAATCGATAGGCAGTACGATTACCGAATACTTGACCGCCAGACGTATACGTCAGGCTTGCTGGCTGCTCAAAACAACCGACATGTCTGTTCAAGACATTGGGGAAGCCGTTGGGCTCGGCAATTTTTCATACTTTTGCCAGCTATTCAAAAAACACGTCGGCTACACGCCATACACGTTCAAAGGGATGCATCGTTATGAGGATATTGCTTCATTAAGTCAAGAGTAGCCCGCTCTTTCCATAAGAAAGTCCCACAAAGTCAGAACTTCGCTTGAGTTGAGTTGGGTTGGGTTGGGTGACATTTAACACATTGGACGAAATCCAATGCACACAGTGATTTGGAGGCTCGATTAGCGATCCTATTGGATGAAATCCAATGAGATCGCTAAATCATGATGCTATAGCGCCAAAACTTTCAGTTTCATTGGATTTCGTCCAATGAGATGAGCAATTTAGGTGTCCTTTTGGAGGTTTCATTGGATTTCGTCCAATGCAATCAACAACTTAGGTGCCTATTGGGGGGGTTCATTGAATGCTTGCAGATATTTACAAATGAAATCATGCTGTTCTAGCACTGTACAGATGTTTTACATGGCAACGGTCTCCACAGCCGCGAGATTCCATCACTTTCACGACGCTGTGCCGAATCAAAAAAGCTGTCCCAAACGTAGAAAATTCTACCTTTGCGACAGCTTTCTTCTATATATATGTGTTTCACATATCTAACTCATCCGGCACATAAATCGATGACTTAGTAAAGGTGCTCTGCATTATATATCTGAATCGCAGGACCCCTCCGTTTCAAAATTGACGCTTCTGGTGAATAGAAGAATGGTCTTTAATTTGCTTCGCTAGCTGCTCACCTTCTCGCAGTGCTTCTTCCAGAGGTAAGGCTAACGCTTTATTCGGATTGGAATGACCGACATGTTCTTTCCAAGCTGCACTTAATACCTTCTGGTGCTGCCTAACAAGCTGAAAAAAAGGCGAGCTCTCTGGCTGATCAACGAACGGCGGAATGGTCTTATCGTTCACATGAAATAAATGACGGAGAAGCGCTTCGGCGATTAACCAATGGCCGTCAGCCCGAGGATGAATCCCGTCTCCTGAGCGATAGCCAGCATCGTTCATTCGCATCTGCTCTCTTGCTTGCAGCAGTGGATCATAAATATTGATCACTTCATCAGCAATCCCATCCTGCCAAAGCAACCAACGCGTGTACGTTCTAAGGACATCGTTGTAATGCTCATATGGAGTCAAGTAGCTGTATGCTTTTACATCATGCCCATCAGCCAGAAGGGTCTCTCGACTTATGGCTGATGAGTCAAATGGCGGAGGTGTCATAATGATAGCCTTGGCACCGCTTGAACGGACGAATCGGATAGCTTCAAGCAGCCCCTTTTGATAAGCTCGAAACCTTGCTTCGGAATAAGGCGAATAGATCCCATCGTTCATGCCATATCCTAACACAACCCAATCGGGTTTACTTACCGACAACGCACGTTCGATCCGTTCATGGACACAAGGTCGCGGAAATGGATGATCTTCCTCTGTCAAACCCGAAGCTGTCTCACTAGGTACACCTAGGTTAATAAATGTAAATAGCTGATCAGGGAAGCGCTGAAGCAGGCAGGCCTCTACATAGGCAATATACGTCCCTTCAGCAGTTATACTATCCCCTAGGAAAAGGATTCTCTTTTCTTCCGTCGTCATTTAATCGCTGCCGTATCGTACGCTTTTTGGAGAATTTCAAGATATCTGCTTAACTTCAAGTTGTCTAGACCTTTCACGTAAGCGTCCCAATCCTTGTTCAAATCTTTGTTCCCTGTAATAAATTGGAGCGCGCTTTGCTCGATATAGTTCTTGATGTTGGTTTGAAGAATGCTCGCCTCATCTGTCAGCGCCGGATCGATCCAAATTGCCCACATCGGGAACAGTTCTTTCGGTTCATGCCCTTGGTACAGCAGCGTTGCATCGTACAATCTGCGTTCGTAATTGGCGGAATCGTAGACATCCGTCCCTTGTACAATGCTGTCGCGATATTCCTGCGGTTGGTAGAAATGGCCCATGCCGCTCCATCCCGCGTTACGAGGCGGCTGCCCGTCAATCGCAGGAATCGTTGCGATTTGCGGTGTAACGCCTTTGCCAAGCGCCACTTCGCCTTCCTTCGGCTTTCTCCAGTCAATGCCTTCCATGCCGGATGCCGCATTCGTCTGACCTTCCATGGTGAACATGTAATCGACCATTTTGATTAAAGTAACCTGTGCTTCTTTGCTCGCTTTATTCGTGATGACGAATTTCGCACCCGGAATTAGGCCTCCTCCATCATGCGTCGACAGTGAACCGTGAGGTCCTGTTAGAGGCGGAACCGGGTTATAATCAGCTGAGTTTTTGTTGCCTTTATCAATATTAACGAAGATAGCTGGATGCATGCCTGCGCCTGCACCAAGAATTTGGCCTGACCCGTTCTCTCCAATTTTCTTAAAAGCTTCCGCATTCTGAGTAAATGCACCTGGATCAATCAAACCTTCGTCATATAAGGATTTAATATAGGTAAGACCTTCTTTCCATTCCGGCTTATTAGCCACTGTATCCGCTTTCCCGTTAACTAAGTTCAAATAATTTCGGTCATCATCATAGATGAATCCGTCCATCAGAAATGGCATGACGCGCACGCCGAAATCCTCAGTCGAGCCGCTTAGAGGAACTTCATCCGCCTTACCATTGCCATTCGGGTCATTCTTTTTGAAGGCTTGCAGCACCTTTTTGAAATCCTCTGTCGTTTTCGGCATCTCAAGGTTCAACTTTTTCAGCCAGTTTGTGTTGATCCACATTTTGTTCGGGTAAGAGCAGTGGAAACACTGCGTATAGGAGCCAAGACCATAAATTTTGCCATCTGGCGCTGTAATAAAGCTTTTGAACGTGGCATCCTTCTCCATGGCCGCTTTGATGTTAGGAGCATATTGGTTAATCAAATCATTAAGCGGCAGCAAAACACCTTGTTTGCCGAACTTCAGAAGATCCGCTTGTGAGAACTGATCGATATAGGCTGTTAACATATAGGCTTCCGGATAATCGCCGCTCGCTAACGAGATTTGGCGCTTTTCTTTGGCACCGTCATAGGGGATAACATCGAACTTGAACTTCGCATTAAATTTACTTTCCAAATGTTTCGTGAACAGGTTCGTGTTCAAATCAATATCGTTCGCCTGCTGCGCAAAAACGCTGATTTGTACAGGCTTGCTTGCTTGCCCGGCGCTCGGCGAAGCTGTATCTGTAGAAGGTTTTGACGATGGCGAAGTCGATGCCTCTTGTGTACTCGTGCATGCGGCAAGAACCATACTGAACATTATGATGAAAATCAAAGTGCTGACCGATCTTCTTTTCAATGAAATCCGCTCCCTTTACTGATTTGAAAAGCTAACTTATAGGTTCATTCTTAGCCTGTAAGTTTTGTCGATCACCCCTTTCAATTCTGCAATGCATCGCCTTATCCCTCTTTCCGCTACCCTTTAACAGACCCAACCAACATCCCTTGAACAAAATAACGCTGTACAAATGGGTAGATGATAAGCACTGGAATCGTCGCAACAACGATCAGCGAATATTTCAGGAGCTCAGCTAGCTGCTGTCTTTCCACCAGTTTCAAGGCATCTGTCGCATTCGAGCTGTTGTTCAGAATAATGATGCTGCGCAAAATGAGTTGAAGTGGAAACAACTGAGCTGTTTTGAGATAAATAAGCGCATCGAAATAGGCATTCCACTGGCCCACCGCGTACATGAGAAATAAAACAGCAATGATTGGTTTGGACAACGGAATCACGACACTCCACATGAATCTGATGTCACTGCAGCCGTCAATCTCACTCGAGTCAATGAGTTCATCAGGGATCGAGGTTTGAAAAAACGTTCGGGCAATGATGACTTGCCAGACCCAGATCGCATTGGGAATTATCAAAGCCCATCTTGTATCAATAAGTCCCATCTGCTTCACGACTAAATAAGTAGGAATAAGCCCTCCGGTAAATAACAACGTGAATGTCACTAACATCATAAGGACATTGCGACCTTTAAATGTTTTACGTGACAGCGGATAAGCAATCATGATCGTAAGCGCTACCGAGATCAGGGTGCCCACTGCTGTATAAAACAAGGAGTTCGCGTAGCCGGTGATGATTTTGGGATTATCCATGAGCTGTGCATATCCTTTTAGAGAAAATTCCACAGGCCATAACCACACACGCCCCGACGTCACAGCCGCTGGTGAACTGAAGGAGGAGCTAAAAATATAAATCAGCGGATATAAAACGATCACTAAGAGAAGACTCAGGATCACATAAAGGCTAATTACAAATAACTTGTCGCCCGCTGACTCTCGGATCGTTGTTTTCATGGTGTTCATTGCATGGTTCCTCCATTCTCACCAAATACTCGTATTCGAGAGCCGCTTCGCTACCCGATTTACAACAACAAGCAGGATTAAGTTGATACAGGAATTAAATAAGCCAACCGCCGTAGCAAAGCTATAGTTCGCGTTCAATAGGCCGATTTGATACACGTAAGTAGCTATGATTTCTGAATTTATTTTGTTTAGCGGGTTTTGCAGCAAATATATTTTTTCGAATCCTAGTGACATGATACTGCCAACGTTCAGAATAAAAATGATGGTGATTGTCGGCAGAATGCCTGGCAGATCAATATGGCGGATTTTCTGAAACCGCGATGCTCCATCCACTTTGGCTGCTTCATATAACGAAGGATCGACACCCGCCAGCGCAGCCAGAAAGATAACGGCGGAATAACCAGCCGTCTGCCAAATATCCGACCAAACGTAGATCGAACGAAACATCCCCGGTTGCCCGAGAAAATTGATCGAATCCATCCCGAGATAATTCATAGCCACATTCACGAAACCAAGCCGTGGAGCAAGAAACAACATGATGATGGAAACCATGACAACAGTGGATATAAAATAAGGTGCAAACGAAACTAATTGCACAAAGCGCTTAAACTTGCCATTGCGTATTTCATTCAGCGCCAGCGCTAATAAAATAGGAATTGGAAATCCGGCAAGAAGTAAATATCCGCTAATAAGCAGCGTGTTTTTGATCAGGGTCCAGAAGATTGGATTCTCAAAAAACAGCTCAAAATGCTTAAAACCAACCCATGGGCTTCCCCATATCCCCTTGGTCACGTTGTAATCCTTAAAGGCCAGAACGGCATTCAACATTGGATAATATTTGAAAATAAGAAAAAATAAAGATGGTGGAATCACGATCAGATACAGCTGCCAATGTTTGATAAGACTCTTTTTCACATGCTCCCTCCTACAATCCGATAAAATGTGATAGCGCTTTCTATATGGCTGATTATAGGTGGTTGCCGAGGTTGTCGTATAGGTACATTTGCGTCAAATTCCGAACATAAAGCCCGAAATAGGCAGGCCATTTGCTTTATTGAACGTCCATTTCGTCTGTTTTAGCCTATTTAAACCAAAAAAACCTAACCGCCTCGGCAGTTAGGTTTATGGTCATTCCTCGACAGATTGTCGGAACGAGCTTGGCGAAACACCCATCACTCGCTTGAAAGCCCGGCGGAAAGAATGCGAACTGTTGTAGCCGACATGCGAAGCAATTTCGTCGACGTTGTACTGGTTCCTTTTCAGAAGACTAGCCGCGTGATCCATTCGAACTTTCTCCAGCTGGTCAGATAAATTCGTCCCCGTCACCTCTTTATACAGCTGGGAGATGTATTTCTCTGGCCGTTCCACATGCTCCGCAATTCGGTATAAATTAAGATCAGGTTCTGCATACCTAGCTGCGATAAATTCATTAATTTGTTTCACCGTTCGAGAGTGAGCATCGTTCTTTTTACTCGTAATGAGGCCGCACATATCTGCAATTATCTCATTTATTTCTTGGGAAATAAGTTCAATGGAATCGCTGGTCACAATAGCAATTATGCGATTTTTGATTTTCTCGAACGAAGGGGATTCCATGATTGCCTTCTGGTCGAGCAGCTTGAGCAGCGTTCCCTTCAGTTCCCCGATGAACTGGTGTTTCATCTCCATGGAAAGCTCGCGATATTCCGTGTTTTGCTCAATCATCGACTTGACGATACGCCCCGCTTCCTCTTCATCGCCTGCCCTAATTGTACTTATCAATCGCAGTTCCAAATCGATGGGATAATAATAGGTATTGCTTTCAATTCGTGTATCACCCAACCATACGATTCCTTTTTTGTTCATATAAATAGCGTTTTCTAATGCCTGCCTTGCTTGCTCGTAGGAACGGCTAACCTCCATAACGGAGGTAAAGGGATCGCTTAGCCCAGCCGTTATCGTAATCCGATATTCACCAAAAGCCAGATTAACTAGCCTGTTCACAAGCTGCTCAACATCATCTTTACTAACTTCCTCCCCAGCTTCTTGATCTCCAGATGTAAAGAGGAGAACCAAGCGATCCGAACCCAAATCGGTCATATGAACCTGCACACGGCTTTCATCCTCTATCAAAATTTGCTTCAGGATCAATCTGGCTGCGCTCAGTTCATTAAGAATTTCAACACTTTCCATGTCGGAGTACCCATTGATTTGCAGAATACCTGTGTATCCGGAGTTGAAGCTGACACCGGTATCCGCCTGTGCGGCCGCAGACATGATTTCTTCTCGGGTTTGAAATTCGCCTGCAATTAGCCGCTTGTAGAACGCATCCCGGATCAATGGGAGCTGCCGTTTGAGCTCGGATTCCAAGTGCTTGCTGTTCATCAAAATATTCGAAATGTTGCCCTGTATAAAATCATATTCATTACGTGCAAGCGCCGCTTCTTTGCCAAAATGCTCTTTCATTACCTGAAGCAGTCTAGTAATTGGAAGCGTATTGCGGTACGAAAGCAAGTAGCCTACAAGAAGGCCAATCAGCAGGGCAGCCCCCGTCACTGACCAAGTGATGTATTTAATTTTATTCGCATTCTCCATTAAAACGTGTCTAGGAATTCCCGTACTGTACACCCAGCCTGTTGTCTTGGAACGAATTTTGATTACGAGATCATCCTTGTAGAATTGGCTGACCGACTCTTTGTCGAACTGCGGATCGGCCGAGAGCTGCTCAATCTCAGGTTGGGTTATTCCCTGAAGACTAATCGTATGTCCTTGCGCATCACTAATGTACATCCAGCTTCCCGCTTCATTTCGCAAGCCTGATAACACGCTGTTAATCGTTTTTTCATCTATAATCGTAACCACTGTAGCCGGAGAAGAATCACTAAAGCTGTCTAATGGAAGCGATTGCATATAGGTGATAACAGAAGTTTGTGTCCCGCCATTAATGAAAGGACTCAGCGGCATGATTTCACTGCTATGCGTTTTTTCTAAAATCGTCCTTTTCCATTCCTCTAATGAAAGATTGTTGTAATGCGAAGTCTCATAATAATGTTCCGGTCGAAAATAGGCATTGCCAGGGGTCACAAGCACGTTAAAATTGGTGAAATAAATAAAAAAGTGCTTCAAAAAGTCATTGGTCTGACTATAAGCCTTAATATCCCTTGATATTTTCCAAATCCCATACACATTGGTTTTCTGATCCACTACGCTTTCATTCAAAAGCACACTTAAATCTTGATTTAGAGCTAGCTGCCTGGTGAAGCTCTCCACCTCAGCCATTCTGCGCTCCAAAATTTCCTGACTCTTTTGCAGCTGCGTCACATTATTATCAATCGAGATGGATTGCGTGACAGCAATTGAGGTGCGATATGACATATACCCCGCAATGCTAGGAATGATTAAAATAAGGATGTATGAAAAAAGAAACTTCCGAAACACACCTGAGAACTTGGGCACCGGTAACTCCCCTTTCTATGAGAGCGCTTACTCCCAACTCATTATATAAAATTAGGGCATCATCGCCTAGGGTACACTTAGGCTGGCTACCATACAAATTTCCCTTTTCAAGCAAACACAAGTTGTTTTCGCTGAAATAAAAAACTCACTTCAACAGAAGTGAGCGAGCGCTTATCTCGATTATCGATCAATCAATCCAAGGGTAACGTCACCTCAAACCGCGTCCCGAAGCCTTTGCGGGAGGTAGCTGTTATTGTCCCTTTGTGATTCTCGATAATGCGATAGCAAATTGATAAGCCCAGTCCTAATCCATTCTCTTTGGTTGTAAAAAAAGGGTTTAGAATTTGATCCAATTCTTCCTTGGTCATGCCGATGCCATTATCTTCAATGCTGATTCTAAAGCTTTGATTGTCATGTGCCAATTCTGCGCACAGCTGGATGGTCCCATTTTTCCCTATCGATTCGATGGCATTTTGGAGAAGATTAATAAGCACCTGTTTGATTTGAGAAGGGTCAATCATCGCAACCGTTAAGGCGTTATCCGTGGTCGCCGTAATCGAGCTATTTTTCAGAATAGCCTGGCTATCCATAAATCGCACGGTATCTTTGAGAAATTCCTGCATATTCACGGCTTTGCGTTCCGGGGTGCTTGGCTTGGCCATAACGACAAAATCGGATACAAGCTGCTTCATGCTCTGAAGCTCTGTTTCGATTAAATGTACGTAACTCCATAATTTCATAGGATCGTTAGACTGTTTGCTCAGCTGAAAAAAACCAATGATGGCCGTAAGAGGGTTCCTAATCTCATGCGCTAAACCCGCCGCGAGTTTGCCAATGGCCGAGAACTTCTCCGAATTAATCCACTGCCGCTCCAAGATCACACGATCTGTAATATCGCGAAACTGAGCAAAAGCACCCAGCAGTTCACCGTGTTCATTCAGGATGGGCAGCACATCAAAGAGACACACGTTTTCTTGATCCAAAGAATAGCGAAAGGTAAGCTCGATATTCTCGCTTTGTTTGCGATATTTCAGAGCTTGATAGAAATAGCTGCCAAAATGTTCAAATGGGAATACTGGTGTGCCTGTCACACTCTTCCGGTTCCTTCCCGTAATTTTCTCCGCGTACGCATTAAATTCTGTGATGATCCCTCGTTCATCCGTCATAATGATCCCATTGCGCATATTATTCACCACGAGCTGCTGGATCAGGTTCTGATTATGATTAGCGAGGCGCAGTGACAACTCACGCTCAATAGAATCTACCATATTAGCTAGCAGTGCTAGATAAGTAGGATGATGATGTTCTACTGACGTCATGATTGAAATGGCACCTGATAAGTTGTGGAAATTGGAAAAATGGAAGGGAACGCAATAACAGGCGCTCTCCTCCAACATCATATGATAATGCTCTTTCCCGATAATCTGAATGGGCTTTTGTTCAAGCAGAGCA
>NZ_JBFTQB010000063.1:0-12844 GCF_056398785.1 Paenibacillus sp. 01T422
CTTCAAGTCAACCCCTGACGAGTAAACTTCGTCAGGGGTTGGTGTTAGCTACTTTACCAAGCCAGCACTGCACCATTCCATCACACTATTCACCATATAGCCAACTACCACCTCACCAGCCCCTAACAAATTCACAAAACCCAGCGAGAATATCACAAGGGCGGAACTGGAGTCCCCTATTTTGAGGAGAAAGAGCTATTTCCGCTCAGAGCGGAACTACAAGGTCTTATATGCCCTCCATGGCAGGTTTTCCAGGTGAAATCGGCAAAATAGCGAACCGTAGTTCCCCCTACACGTGGGAATTGAGACTTTTCTGCGGAATAGCGGCTTATAGTTCCGCTCTGAGAGAGCCATCGCAAGAACATTGCCTCCAAGAGGCTTCAAGTCTACCCCTGACGAATAAACTTCGTCAGGGGTTGGTGTTAGCTACTTTACCAGCACTGCACCATTCCATCACACTATTCACCATATAGCCAACTTCCACCTCACCAGCCCCTAACAAATTCACAAAACCCAGCGAGAACATCGCTAGGGGAACTGGACGGGGAACTGGAGTCCCCTATTTTGAGGAAAACGAGCTATTTCCGCTCGGAGCGGAACTACAAGGTCTTATATGCCCTTCATGGCAGGTTTTCCGGGTGAAATCTGCAAATTAGCGAACCGTAGTTCCCCCTGCACGTGGGAATTGAGATTTTCTCGGGAATAGCGGCCTGTAGTTCCGCCCCCTCCCAAAATATAAAAAAGGCACCCTAAGGGCACCTTTCTATAACCTAAACCAGTTCCACATCAATTAACTTAAACTGTGTCACATCGACAATTCCACGGTTTGAAATCCGAATTTCTGGGATCACAGGGAGCGCAATCAATGAAAAAGTCATAAATGGCGCGTTTAACGGACAGCCAATCTGTTTCCATGCTCTTTCAAGCTGGGCAACCTCTTCAACGACTTCGAGCAAAGACTTATCGGACATAAGGCCAGCAATTGTTAACGGTACTTGAGCCAGCACGCGGCCGTTCTCAACAACAATTGTGCCGCCTCCCAATTTGACAAGTTCATTCGCGGCGAAAGCCATATCCTGCTCATTAATCCCCATAACGATTAAATTGTGGCTGTCATGTGCTACGGTTGACGCTACAGCACCGGATTTCAATTGAAATCCGTTCGTGAAACCAAGCGAAATTTCACCTGTGCCGCGGTGCCGCTCAATACAAGCAAGGCGGACGACGTCCTGCTGGATATTCGGTTGAATGATCCCTTGCTCGACGCTTAGCGTCGCTGTCATTTTCGCTGTTCGTGCACTATTTTCAATCACCTGAATGACGTTGACACTTGTTTTCCCTTCTCTGCCGCGGCTCGCAAGCTGAAAGTCCCCCGCAGTCAACTCTCGCTTCACATTCATGGAGCTGCGAATATGCGCCGGATACACATAGGTAGGGAACTCCGCAACAATCTGGCCATGGTCAAAGATGACTTTTCCATCTGTAATGACGGTGACAGGCTCAACTTTATGCAAATCATTGAGCAATAGAATGTCTGCGCATTTACCTGGCGTAATGCTGCCTAGATCTTTATCGAGATTAAAGTAGCGCGCCACATTGATGGTCACCATTTGAATCGCGGTCACTGGATCAACGCCCTCTTCAATGGCTCGACGCACCACATGATTGAGATGCCCTTTCTCCACTAGTGTCTGCGGACTGACGTCATCCGTGACGAGGGAGATGTTCGACGTCTTCACTTTATCTTCAGTGACCACCTTGATAACCTCTTTGACATCATGCCATGCGGAACCTTCGCGAATCATCAGATGCATGCCCATGCGGACTTTGTGCAGTCCTTGCTCACGCGTGACCGTTTCGTGATCGGAGGTCACGCCGGACGCGATATAAGCTTGCAGCATACGATCATCCTCGCTCGGGAAATGTCCCGTGACCGCTTTACCGCTGTTAATCGTCGCTTCGATTTCCCCGCACATTTTCGGATCTCCGTAGACGACACCAGGGAAGTTCATCACTTCACCGAGTCCAACCACGTTGTCCCACTGCAGCCCTTCTTCAATATCTTTCACTTCCAAGCTAGCTCCCGCATCTTCCAAATCTGTCGTCGCAGGCACGCAGGATGGGAAGGTTGTGAAAACTTTGAGCGGCAGCTGCTGCCCCTCTTCATGCATCAGCCTAACCCCTTCGGACCCAAACACATTGGCAATCTCATGCGGGTCCATGAAAATCCCCGTTGTTCCTTTGGGCAGCGCAGCCTTGGCAAACTCCGTAACAGACAGCATGGTACTTTCAACATGCATATGACCGTCCAGGAATCCAGGAGCTATGTATTTTCCTGCTGCATCAATTACAACCGTTTGATCACCAATGGTATGGTCAGCATTCCCGACAAATGCCACTCTTCCCTCTGCTACTGCGACATCCATATGCGCAAGTAATTCCCCTGAATACACGTTGACCAGTGTGCCATTTTTAATGACAATATCAGCGAAAGCGTTGCCCATGGCGACTTTAGCCAGCTTTCCGCTCACTTCAACTAATTTATTTCTTTTATATTGAGTCATGTTGTTCGTTTTCTCCCTATTATCAATTTCAATTATTATTATAGCCCATTTAGATGACAAGCCCAAAGCTGAGAAAGCAGCAAAAAGACTACCCCTGCAAGGCTGCAGAAAATAGTCTTCGGTGAAATTTATGGGCAACAGGGATACTGCCACGAATCATGTAAAACATACATCAAAATCTACCATTCATACGAATTCTAACGCTAATCATGTAAAACATACATCAAATTTAGAAGTTTAGTCACTTTTTAGGCATGAAACCGTAATTTTGATGTAGGAAATGCAGGATTACTTGTAAAAACCGCATCATCCCGTGAATTCGCTGCACTTTTTACATTTACTCATCTCACAGATGAGAAATAAGCTAACGGAAGTCAGCCTCTATGCTCGTACCCGGCGACCCGCTCAAAAAAATCCACGCCGCCAACCTGGCCGCCTTTGAGCACGAGCTCTAGACCGTCAAACAGAGGCTCATCGGCATAAGCCCGACAAAGCGGCCCGCCCGGGTCCAGAACGGAAATGCACTCTAGCGCATAGACGCCAAGCTCTCTAGTCACATAGCCTGAGGTATCTCCTCCCGCTATCAAAACACGCGAAATACCGAGCTGTCTGACGAGCTCTTTCGTCAAAGCACCCAGCGCATTACCTAACAAACGGCTGCTATCCTCAGATCTAATCCCCTGAGCAGACAACACCTTCCGCATGTGTTCAATGCTTTCATCGTTTGGCCCCGTTGCTGAGTAAACAATTACGTTCTTGCCATTTGCTAGCCATTGCTGTGCTTCTTGCTGCAAAGCAGCCCTAGCCGCTTCCCGCGTTTCTGGACTAAGCAGCTCTTCCATGGGAACGCGAATGCCCACAAAACCGGCTTTCAGCGCTTGTTGGATCTGACCTTCAGTTACAGGCGAACAGCTGCCTGAAATGACTAACAGTGGCCCAGCCTGTGAAGCCTCGGCACGTGAACTTCCTTCACGGCTATCTTTTGCAGCAGCCGAATTCCCCGCTTCTTTCCGCCAAACAGCTCCGAGCGCGTACTCTACGCCAGAAGAACCAATGACGAATAGTCCGTCATGCTCCGCCGCCTCTTCCCAAATCAATTTTCCTGCCGCTTCCAAACGCTGCTCATCCAAGACGTCAAATAAAAGCAGATCCGGCTGCTCATGGCGAATAACCGTTTCCAAGCGCTCCCGCACATCCGCATATGTGCCATCCAACGCCTTAATATCCATCAAAGCAGTTCTCAGCGTTGTCTGCTGAGCCAGATGCTTGCGAAGATCCGCCTCCGCCATCGGCGTAACTGGATGTTTAGCCATCGTTGGATGGCGATCCAGCCGATGCACAGTTCCTCCTACGCCACCAGCTGCAAAATGGTTGCCAAAAAGCGTATATCGGCCCAGATACGGAACTCCGACAAGGAGCGGAATGTACCGGCCGCCGAATACTTCGCGCCCAATTTCTGCCGCTTTGCCGATGCTGCCCGTGCCGGGAGAGGAGTCGAAAGTCGAGCATATTTTATAATGCACGACTGCGGCTCCAGCTGCTTTTAGCGTCATAAAAAGCGGGCGCAACTCCTGCTCCATCTCCTCAGGAGTTAAGGAGCGTCCTACACCGGCAACGCCGAAGCAATCGACGTCTTGAAACTGCTCCTGCAGCAGTTCAGATGTCGGGGGCTCCAGAAACAGGACGGTTTTGAGTCCTGCCTGAAACAGCGATTCCAGCACGTCCGTAGAACCCGTGAAATCATCGCCGTAATAACAGAGCCGCCTCCTAGCGGTTCGTCCAACGGTTCGTCCAGTTTTTCGCCCTGCGATATGCCCGGTGGTTGGCCCTGCCGTTCGCCCAGCAGTTCGCCCAACGGCCTGCCCCGAAGCAAGGTCAAGCTCTTTAAGGGTGTCGTCCATCCACTTTCACCCCTTCCCGTATTTCTCGATCGCCCTTTGCAGGGAAGGATGCTGCGCCGCATAAATGTCCAGCGGTATTCCCTGTACCGCTGCTTCCCAGCCAAGCTTCATGCTCTCAAAGCCGGCCGCAGGGCCGTCCGGATGAGCCAGCATGCCTCCGCCGGCCAAGTGCATCACATCTACCGTCCCCGTTGCCGCGTAGGTAGCTGGAGCAGTCCCCGCCCACTGGGCTGAGGACACAACTGGCATCGTTTTGTAACCTCCGAGCAGTGGCTCCGTGCAAGCGGCAATGGATCGTACCACCGATTCGTTACTTTCATAAAACTTACTATTTAAACCGTTAACGTGCAGGTGATCTGCCCCAGCTAACCGGCAAAGCTTCTGATAAGCCGTAAATTCAATCCCCAGCAGCGGCGAACGCGTCAGCATCCCCCATTGATTGCGATGCCCATGAATGGGAACCTCGCTGAATTGGTTCAAATACGTTAGCCCCGATAGCCCGATGCTAAGTATGCTGACCATCACGCAGGTGCCGCCCGCTTTTACAACTAAATCATGGTTCCTGCGCAGCTCGTCATAATCCCCTGTGATGTTAAAAGCATACATCAGCTTCTTGCCTGTAACATCCGCAGCTCGCTCGACCGCCGCCATGACTGCTTCCACTTTGTCCGCTAATGGCGCATAAGGGGGATTCGCATTCAATTCATCGTCTTTGATGAAGTCCATGCCCGCTCTCGCCAGCTTCTCCACCAGAGCCGACAATTCGCCCATCGATAAGCCTACGCTGGGCTTCACAATCGTCCCAAGGATCGGCCGATCATACACGCCAGTCAACTTCCTTGTCCCCTCTATCCCGAATTTCGGTCCAGGGTACCGCACTGTAAATGCTTCCGGCASCTCCAAATCCAAAAGTCTCAACCCTGACAATTCCTGAAGTTCATACAAATTGCCTGCAACAGCAGACATTAGATTCGGTATAGAAGGTCCGAAATTATGAAGAGGGAACGATACCGTCACTCGCCCACGGCGATATTTGCCGTCATGACCTGGCGGTGTCTTCGCTCCTGGCAGGGAGGGAGTATCCGTATCCTCCAAGGGTTCGATACGCTCCACCCTTGCGCCGTGCCGCTCTTTCACGGCATCTGTCTCTCCAGGGACAGCCGTGAACGTTCCCGTGGACTGCTCACCTGCGATGGATGCGGCAGCCCGCTCCAACGAATACGCCGTTTCCACCAAATAGACGGCTGTTACACGATCTTGCTCCATTCCGTTTCTCCCCCTTCTCTAAGCCAAGTCGCTTTAAGAACCTGTCTTCGTTTCTTTGGCTGCTTCAAGAATAGCCTTCACATGCTCTACGCCGGATCTTGGAGATGAGAGCACAGGCTTGCCTGTTGCTTCTGCCAACGCTTGCTCCATACGCGCCATAGACCCTTGCGCCAATACCAGCACATCGGCGGCATCTGTCGCCCGCTTCGCCGTTTCCAACAATAAACGGTCATGCTCCTCCGGCTTGCCGCTGATCAAGGCATCAAAGGCGCCTTCCGCGAGACCGCTCACAAGCTGTACCTCTTTGCCTGCTTCATCCGCCTTACGCTGAATGAGTCGCAGCGTTGGCTCCAAAGTAGATGGCAGTGTTGCCAACACGGCAATCCGAGCATAGCTGGCTACCGCTTTGGCAGCCATCCATTCATCGATTCGGACAATTGGTATGCCAATAGTCTCCACGGCCTCATCCGCCACATCTCCAACGGAGGAGCATGTGTTAAGGATCACATCYGCACCAAGCTCTTCCGCGTGCCGATAATACTGCACCAAATGACGAGACACCACTTCTGGAATGTGCCCAGCACGCACAACATCGCCAATCAGACTGTCATCGATAATATYCACGAGCCGAACATCCGGCAACATCTCTTGAAACACCTTTTTCAAAGGATCAGCCAAGCCCTGACCTGTATAAATCGCAACAACGGTTTGCATAGAACTCCTCCTAATCACTTTCACTCATTTGCTCGTTTGCTCTTCCACTCTCTCACTCTTCCACTCACTCTTTCACTCACTTACCACACAAATTCCCTATCCAACCGACGATACTCCCCAGCCCGCATAGGAGCCGCCTCAAATACCTGACGCCCGCTGTACAAAGGCTTCTTCGTACCTTTCGGCGTAATATTTACAACGTCATCCCCGCGCCATTCCGTCTCAAAGGTTTGACCTACCGCATTCTCCAACGTTTTGCGGAAACTCAGCGGGAAGGTCACCGTAATTTTCTCGCCTGCTACTGCGGGACCTAGCAAGAGGAAGTGCTTGTTCACCCAACTGCTCGCTTCGCTGCCTTTGCCTTCAATCACTTCACCGCCACGTTCACGAACAAACTTAATTTTCGTAAAGCCGGCCCACTCTGGAATTCGGATCTGCAGACGAGAAATATCCGTGTGAATATCCAGCACGACCTTCCCTTCGTGAGGGAGGTAAGAGCTAACATCCAGCCATTTGGAGCCGCGGTTCAAAAGGAAATTGACGCTGATCGTCCCTTTTTTCTCCGTGATCGTGTTACTCCAGCCCATGAAAAGCCCGCGTGTTCCTGAGCCTAAGCAGCAAATCTGCAAATCGTTCGTATGGCCACGACCTTCATTCACATCACAAACGAAATCGTTAGGCGCCGAGTAGCCTGCAAAAGAACCCCGCGTCCGCTCCGCTACTTTATAGAAGCTTTTGTTAGCAGGAATGTCAGCCGACTTATCGTTTGCTTCCTCCACCCAATCCAGATCGAGCAGCTGCGACTCCGCCAGATGGTTGCGCAAGAACCGTTCCACGGTTCCCCAATATTCCACATAGCCGCTTTGTGCCAAGGTAATGCCCGTCGCAATTAAATCAACCAACGAGCATGTTTCATGCTCATAAGCTTGCTCGTGCAGATCGCCCGGCGTCCAGCCGAAATTCGTGCATTTGGTCAGCGCCCAGTCGTAGCACTTCTTGACCCATGCGAGCATCGCCGCATCGCCTGTGAAGACACCGAACCTCGCGATGGCGTCAAGCGTACCAATCCGCGTATGGAAATGTCCGCTCCGATAAGCAAGCGAGTCGTTGAAGCTGCCGTCTTGATTGAATACTCCGCTGCGCTCCATAATTAATGCCGTAAAAAATTGACATAGTTCAAAAGCGTCCTGATTGCCCGTCAGCTCATGATATTTCAGCAAAGGCATCACCAAACGGCCGCAGAAAGCTGCCGGATCGGGAGCCAAACGCAGCTGTATCGCGTTACTGGACGGCCATCCCGTTTCTTTGTACTCCGAAGCCGGATAATACCAGACATCGCGCTCTTTGATCGCAATTCGCTTGAGTGCCGCCACATGGCGGTCCGCTGCTTCTTTAACTTTCGGATCTCCCGATTCCATGAACCAAGTCGTCAATGATAAAATAACCGCCCGCTGATCAATCAGGTTCGCATTCGGCTCCCAATTGCGGGTTGGATTTATCTGTCTATAGCTCATCCCATCTTCTTTGAAAAAAGACAGCAGATTTGCACGGTAGCGCTCCTCGACCTCTTTGCCGAACTCTTCTCCTGACATATGGCGGGCAAGAATTAATCCGTCAATCATACGTCCGTGTGAGGAACCATAGTCCCAATCTCCATGTGTCATAAAAGCAGGTTTGTGCATCAAATCAGCTGCAAAAAACGGGATATAGTTATGGTCGCGATCCGCCATGCCGATCATGGCATTGATGGCGTGTGCGGCGCGTTCTTCGAGCATAAGCGTATCGGGAATTAATTGTTTCGACATACCTGATCTCTCCTTATTGGTCCGCTTGACCGATGGCTTTGCGGTATTCACCGATGGTCATGCCGATTTTTCTTTTGAAAATTTGGCTGAAATACCGGTAATCCTCATAGCCCACCTTTTGCGCGACTTCGTAGTTTTTGTATTTCGATTTATTCATCAGCTCTTTGGCCTTATGCAAACGGATATCGGTTAAATAATCGACGAAGTTTTTCCCTGTCATCTTTTTGAAAATCCGACTTAAATAGTCAGGATTCAAATAATAGCTGCTGGCAATTTGATGCAAGGAGAGGGACTGATCGTAATTGCTCTCCATCCATTTTTTCAGTTCGCTGACGACCTTCTCACCCTGCTTTTCCCCAGATTGACCATAGAAACAGAGCACAGCAGGCAGCAAGTCATCTTTGAAAATCTTTTTCATGGCCTCCACATCGTTACGCTGGTGAATCAACTCCGAGTACATAAGCGTATTTTTGCCGCAGATCTCCTCTAGACGGACATCCTTTGCCTGAAGCTGCTTCTCCACCGCATGAAGGAGTAGATCCGCACTCCATTGCAAATGCCCCACCGTTGTAACGTCGTTTACGAATGCCGCAAACAATCGCTCGAATTCTTGTTCCACCGCCTGCTTATTTCCTGATTGGAGCACCCATAAGAACGAATTCTCTTGGTCCTGCGGATAAATGCCAGATAAATGCACCGCATTCTTTTCTGCAAAAAGCAAGGTGTTCACTGCGGCCAGTGGTTTCCCCGACAAAGCTTTCCTCGCTTCGTTATAAGCCTCTCCCAGCTTGGCAGCCTCTAGCTTCCTGGTGCTCATGCCAAAGCTGAAGCTAACGCTCCCGGTCTGCTTTATGGCTGCAAGCACACTTGTGTGCACTCGGCCGAAATCCTTAGGCTCCAGCCGGGCTCCACAGAGGGCAATCGCGATCTCTCGGCTGCTATCCTGCAGCGTCGTAACCTCGAATTCCCATCGCCCCCCGAAAAGGAAGGGCTTCATCCGGTTTAATTGCTCATGAATAGCCGGCAGCAGACGAGCATGATCGCAATGCTCTTGGAAGATGTCCGTGTGACCGAGCATCACTGCATATTCACCCGCTTGCCAACTGGAAGGAACGAAGGCTTCGTCCCCTTCTTCGGCATGCAGCAGAAGCTGCCGCAGCCAATCCTCTCCTTGAACGCGGGAAGCTTTGCGTTTCTCCGCTTCGCGTCGATCCAGCTCCAGGAGCGCTTTCTCCACTACGGCAGCAAGCTCTTCCTTTTTCACCGGCTTGAGCAGATAGTCAAAGGCTTTATGGCGAATGGCTTCCTTCGTATATTCGAAGTCCGAATACCCGCTGATCACAATCGTCAGCAAGTCTGGCAGTTCTTGGCTTAACAGGCCAAGCAGCTGTTTACCGCCGAGGCCAGGCATACGCATATCCAGGAAGAGCAGGTCCGGCTTTTTGTCCAAAGCCATTTCATAACCTTCTCCCCCGTCACCGGCTTCGCCAACAAGCTCCAAGCCCCATTCGTTCCAGGAAATGGACTGAATCAATCCTCTTCGTATCCACTTCTCATCGTCTACAATGATGACTCTTCGCATTTCCTGTACCTCCTCAAAGCTATAGATTTCGCTTAAACTCAGCCTTTCATGGAACCCGCCGTCAACCCGTCAATAATGTACCTTTGCAGCAGTAAGTAAATGATCAGAATAGGTGAGATCACTAGCACCATGAAGGCAAACACAACGCCCCAATTCGTGCTGTACATCGTTACAAAATTGAAAATTTGCAGAACAATCGTCCACTTCGTACTGTCCGTCATTAAATAGAAGGGTCCGAAGAAATCGTTCCAAACCGACACCATCACGACAATGGATACGGTTACAAGCACCGTAAGCAGCAGCGGTAAAATCATTTGCCAGTACAATCGGAAATAGCCGCAACCTTCCAGCAAAGCCGCTTCATCCAACTCTCTTGGAATCGACTTCATAAAGCCTACAAGTAAGAACACAGCAAAAGGCAGCAGCACCGCCGTATAATACATAATCAGACTGAAATACGTCCCTTTAATATGAAGATCGCCCAGCAGCTTAATCGTTGGCACAATGGAAACTGGAACAATCAGCCCCATAATGAACATGTAATAAGCCCCTTGCAGAAAGCGATCGTCTCTTCGTTGAATGATGAAAGCAGCCATTGAGGCAAATAAATTCACACAGACAACAACTAAGACGGAAATGAGAATACTATTTTTGAAACCACGCCAAATATTTGCCTGCTGGAAGACTTCCTTATAGTTGGTGAAATGCCATTCTGAAGGAAGAGATAAGCCGAATAGCGCCGATTCCCGAATGCCTTTAAACGAATTGACCAGAATCATCAGAAAGGGAATCAGAATCAGACAGGCCAAGCAAATAGCGACGATTTCCAGCATCCAGAGTGTCCACTTTTTCCTCATCACATCTCGACCTCCCTCTTCTTCATCGCGATTAATACGGGAACGCCAACAATGGTGACAAGCACGAATAAAACAACGTTTACCGCCGTCGCGTAACCGAATAAACCGGTGCTAAACATGCCACGAATATAGGTATAAAATACTTCTGTGGTATAGCCTGGTCCACCTTCTGTCAGCACCATGACCATTTCGAACACTTTCATCGAACCAATCATGGAGAGAAGGACGTTGACGGTAAGAGCCGGAGCTAACAGTGGAAATATAATGGAGCGAAAACGCTGCCAATATTGCGCCCCGTCCATGGATGAGCTTTCTATCAGATCCTTCGGAATAAACTGCAAGCCGGCCAGATAAACAACCATCGAGAACCCTGCGACACGCCATAAGTCGGTCAAGATAATCGAGAACAAAGCATATTTGGGATCATTCAACCAGTCCTGCGCCATAAAATGAAGCCCGATATGATCCAGCACCGTGTTGACAATTCCATGTTCAGGGTGATAAATTGCTCGGAAAATATAACCTATTACAATCGGCGCAATCACGTAAGGCAGAAAAAAGATCATGCGCAGCAGATTTCGCAGTTTAAGTGCTTCATTCAAAATTAAGGCTAACCCTAATCCCATAAAGTTCTGCATCAAGGTCACAACCGCCGCAAAAATCAAGGTATTAATCAATGCCGTTTTCAGCCGGGGTTCTTTGAACAACTCGATATAATTATCCAGCCCATTGAAGCGAATCTGCTCCGCGTTGATATTCCAGTCCGTAAAGCTGTAATAAAACCCAATGATCGTTGGGGTAATGAAAAATAATAGAAATACGGCGAGAGCCGGGAATGAAAAATAAAGCGGGTATTTCATCTTTCCCATCTCGTCTCCCCTCCCTCATGATAAAGTGTTCCGGCCGGACACAAGTTCCGACCGAACAGACTTGGATCTAGTTCCGCTTATTTGAAACCATCAAGCAGCTTGGCTTTGCCATCTTTCTCATAGTTCGCAGAGAATTCCTTCAGTGCTTTGTCGACATCTCCGTCGATGAAGAACGTTTGTAGTGTTTTTTGGAAATCAGCGAACGTTGGTGTCAGACGATTTTGTACGTTGATTTTCGCTTTATTCGCATCGATCAGATCTTTCACCGTTTGCTGTACAGGATATAAGCTGCTCTTAGCACCTTGGAAAATCGGGATACCTGGGCTTGTTTGGTAGTACAGATCCACCATCTCCGGCGAAATCATGAATTTAACCAACTCAGCAGCCACATCGGCATTTTTCGCCTTATTCGGAATCATCAATTGGTTCGGCGGCGTGATCATAGCTGTTCCTGCATTTGCAACGGAAGGSAATGGGAAGAAGCCAATTTTGTTCGTCACGAACTCTTTCCCGAATTTCTTCTCTAGTTGCGGAATAATGCCGTCTAGCATGAAAGCCATACCTACTTTGCCTTCACCCATCAAATTTTGCAGCTCATCGAATGTGCCTGCCAGCGGATTGGACTGGATCAGTCCAAGATCCTTCAATTCCTTTTGTTTGGCGAAAAGGTCTTTGAGTGCCGGAATATCGGCCAGCTTGAGCGCATTCTTCTCTAAATTTTGCACCCCTGCATCCCCGATGACCGGGTCTACATTCGACACCCATCCAGTGAAGTAGAACACTTGCGGAGGCCAGCCGTCTTTGACCCCTTCATAGAAAGGAGTGATACCTGCTGCCTTGATTTTCTTAGCGCCTTCGATCATATCCGCATAATTTTTGGGAGCCTGAATGCCCGCTTTGGTAAATACATCCTTGTTATAATAAATGCCCATCATCCCGGTAGCACCGAAAGGGACACCATAAATTTTCTTGTTGGCATCTGCCTGGAATTCTTTCATCGTTGGAATAATACGATCCCACACCGCTTGATCTCCCGACCACTCGCGAAGCGTTTCCGAGGCTCTTAGCTTAACGTACTGCTTAGGGCCTGGCTGCATGAGGAAGAGATCCGGGAAGTCGCCTGTGGAGAAGCGCGTTTTCATCATATTATCGAAGTCTCCGCCAGGCAGCGCTTGCAGTTCGACCTTATTGCCTGTTTTCGCTTCGAACTCTTTGAATATTTTATTAAAAGGTGCGGCATCAACCGTATTGGCAATCGCAAACGTAAGTGTCACAGGGTCCTTCTT
>NZ_JBFTQB010000064.1:0-12776 GCF_056398785.1 Paenibacillus sp. 01T422
GGGCATTAACGCATACAGAAAGGAGTGAGCGTATGGCAATTATTGATGTGCATCAGGTAACCAAGGTATTTGGGCCTGATCCCGAGTCTGTTCTTCCGCTATTGGATAGCAAGGTCTCCAAAGAACAGATTTACAGGGAAACGAAACATACAGTGGGGGTCAACGAAGTCAGCTTTTCCGTACAACCTGGTGAAATTTTTGTCATTATGGGGCTGTCAGGCAGCGGGAAATCAACACTTGTCCGGCTGCTAAACAGGTTAATTGAACCTACGAATGGGGTCATCAACATTCACGGCAAGAATATTGTCGAGATGAGTGATGAAGAGCTCCGCCATGTTCGGAGAGAAACGATCAGTATGGTATTTCAGAAATTTGCATTGTTTCCGCATAGAACGGTTGCTCAAAATGTGGAATACGGGCTTGAGATTCAAGGGAAAAGTAAGTCGGAGAAACGAATTAAGGCTCTGGAAGCCTTGAGTCTTGTAGGATTGCAACAGTGGGCGGACAGTATGCCATCACAATTAAGTGGAGGTATGCAGCAAAGGGTAGGACTTGCCAGAGCGCTGGCTAACGATCCTGATATTCTATTGATGGATGAGGCCTTTAGCGCACTAGATCCATTAATCCGTAAGGATATGCAGGATGAGTTGTTAGAGTTGCAAGATAAAATGAAGAAAACAATTATTTTTATTACGCACGATTTGGATGAGGCGCTTCGTATCGGTGATCGGATCGCATTGATGAAGGATGGCAGTGTCGTTCAGATTGGGAAGCCGGAAGAGATTATGATGAACCCTGCTAATGAATATGTTGAACGATTTGTCGAGGACGTAGACTTGTCCAAAGTACTGACAGCCTCATCGGTGATGCGGAGACCAGAAACAGTTGGGCTTGACAGAGGTCCAAGGGTAGCACTTCAACTTATGCGCGAAAGCGGCATATCGAACTTATTTGTTGTTGATCGCGGGAAAAAACTACTTGGCGTAATCACAGCTGAAGATGCTTCTGAAGCTGTAAAAGTAGGGAAAACACTCGAGGACATCGTCATTCGAAGTGCGCCTACTGTGGCTCCGGAGCAAATGTTATATGAGCTATTCGAAATTTGTGGAACTTCGAAATATCCGGTAGGCGTTGTTGATGAGAACAATCGTATTATCGGTGTTATTGTTCGCGGTGCTGTTCTTGGAGCACTAGCAGGACAACCCTTTGCTAAAGAGGAGGTGCATAAGGATGATTCCCAAGATCCCTCTAGATGAGTGGGTAGAATTTATCGTGGATAAACTGGAAATTAATTTAGCCGTACTATTTCAATTTTTCTCGGTTTGTATTGAGGGATGTGTGAATGCTTTATCTTTTGTATTCCATGGTGTTCCCGTTTTATTATTCATTGCAATTATTTGTGCCGTAGCTTTTTATTTGGGCCGCTGGTCATTTGCGCTATTTTCGGCACTAGGTCTTTTATTAATAGATAATTTAGGGTTTTGGAGCCATACGATGGACACCTTAGCGCTTGTTCTGACTTCTGCGTTAATTTCTATCATCATTGGTATTCCAATAGGAGTCTGGTGCGCTCAAAGCAATAAATTTCGTGACGTGATGACGCCGTTATTGGATTTTATGCAAACGATGCCTGCTTTCGTATATTTAATTCCAGCTGTAACGTTCTTTGGATTAGGTGTCGTTCCTGGTGTTATTGCTTCTGTGATCTTTGCAGTACCTCCAACAATAAGGCTTACGAATTTAGGAATTCGGCAAGTTGCAGAAGATTTAGTAGAAGCTGCCGACGCATTTGGCTCAACAAGAACACAGAAATTGTTCAAATTGCAATTCCCATTAGCAATGCCATCAATCATGGCAGGGATTAATCAAACAATTATGCTTTCATTATCAATGGTCGTTATTGCCTCCATGATTGGGGCTCAAGGTATAGGGGCGGATGTCTACCGCGCAGTGACACAGATTAAGACAGGACAAGGGTTCGAGGCAGGCTTATCCATTGTCGTATTAGCCATACTTCTTGATCGAATGAGTCAGTATATACTGAAAAGAAAGAGGAGCGTGTGAATAAATTGAAGAATACAATCAAAGCATTGGTGTTGGTGAGTTTGGCTGCAGTAACCGTAATGACAGGTTGCTCCAAACAAGTATCGTCCGAAGAAAACATTGGAAGCCAGGTTCATCATGAAATTATTGGGATCGACCCTGGAGCGGGACTGATGAAACAAGCTGCCCAGGTGATCAATGATTACGAGCTGAAAGATTGGAAGCTGGTAGAAGGCTCAAGCGCTGCAATGACAGCCGCTCTCGACAAAGCTTATAAAGCCAAGAAGCCAATCATTATTACGGGTTGGACACCTCACTGGATGTTTGCCAAATATGAGCTTAAATATTTGAACGATCCTAAAGGTGTGTTCGGAAAGGATGAACAGATTCATACAATTGTGAGGAATAACTTGAAGCAGGATGCTCCTTCGGCTTATACCATGCTGGATAGGTTCGAATGGACGCCAGAAGAGATGGCCGTCGTGATGTCTGCGATCATAGAAGGGAAAAAACCGGAAGAAGCAGCTGCTGCTTGGGTGAAGGATCATGCTGATAAGGTTGATGGTTGGGTAAAAGATCTAGCTCAGGATAAAGGCAAAAAGCTAAAACTCGCCTATGTCGCATGGGATTCCGAAATTGCGAGCACGAATGTCGTAAAAGCTGTTCTGGAAGAAAAGCTAGGATACAAAGTGGAAATGCTGCAGGTAGAGGCCGGACCGATGTGGGCTGGAATTTCAGATGGAAGTGCGGATGCAATAGTAGCTGCCTGGCTTCCAACGACGCATAAAGATTATTATGATAAGTATAAGGGTAAATTTGAAGATTTGGGACCGAATCTGAATGGTACTAAACTAGGATTAGTCGTTCCGACATATATGAATATCAATTCAATTGAGGAACTGAAGAGTAAATAAGGAAAATGATGAGAGCTTTTCGATTGTATGAAAAGCTTTTTGAAAATAACGAAGCACTGACCGTGGGGTTGGTGCTTTTTTTGAATTAAGTCTTCCGACAGATGCATGAGAATAATGTTCAGATTAAGCAAATGAAGAAACAACAATCGCTTTTTAATCTGCTTGGAAAACTGGCTCGTATTCTGATTGGCATTGTTCAAAGAGGAGAATCTTTTTTACCTGAAAAAGCTACCCCTAATTATCTTCTCGCTGCCTAAGACTTATTGTCAATAACGTAGATTGACTCATTCGCAGGATTTTAACAAAGAAAAGCACGGAGGACCGAGTTCGTTCTTCATAAGGGCACAGACCCATCCGCTAAACGCTATCGGTCTCCACACCTTGGTCAGGTATAACGAAGGAATGTAAGGGCATAGACCCGTTGAGCCGTGGGAGGGTGAACCTCTAAGGATTTTGTGGAGTATGCGTGCAGTAGAACAAGATTTGGGGAAATGTTCCATATGTTCCTCTATTCCCGCATGTCCAAATATGAATCAACGGATCTGTTCAACTTCCTTTCTGAAAAATACTAATTATTAAGGTGATGAAAACCTGCGAATGAGTGAGCATACGTGAGAAAAACACTTGAAACCGAGGGACGAAGAACGTTAGTTCAATGGGAGCATTTTAAGAGGTTTTGAAGTAGATAAATAAGTTCTGAAGTAACAAGTAAAGTTTTGAAGTAACAAACATAGTTTTGAAGTATAGTATAGAAAAAATTGTCCCTAGTCAGCAGCAGCATCGATTAGGGAATAAGTCATTAATACTTATTTTATATCTTCTGCATTTACTAACCCATTCCCATATGTTAAAGTATCGCCTAGCTTAATTGTTCCACTAACTAACGTGTTATAAATTTGCTTTGGATTATATTGAGGGTATTTTTCTTTTAATAGTGCAATTACTCCTACAACATGTGGAACTGAGTAAGATGCTCCACTTTCTTCCTTATGCTCGACGTGGGGCCTTGCTTGTTTCTGGATGTATAAGTGTTATAATCGCGATAGATGGCGGTAGTAAGAAGGGGATAACCATGAGCGTAATTCGTTTGGAGAACGTCACCAAAAAATATGAAGATGCTTTAATTTTTCGCGATATTTATTTCAAAGTGACACAAGGAGAGCGGATCGGCTTAATCGGGCGCAACGGTGCTGGTAAGTCCACAGTGTTTAAGCTGATTATGGGGAAAGAGGAGCCCACGTCAGGGAAGGTAGAAATCGATCMACAAGTTAAAATCGGGTACTTCTCGCCTGTCCGTCCAACAGGAGCTGGAAATGTGCTTTGAGCAGGTAGCTGCGATCGAGCGGGAGTTGAAAGAAGTTGGCGATAAGCTTGGCATGGTCACTGATGACGGCGAAATGGACAAGCTGTTAACGAGACAGGCGGAACTATTCGAGCAAATGGACCATGTGGACGGGTGGAACGTGTCCGTTGAGATTAACACGGTGCTAACGAAGTTAGGTTTCAATGAACGGTCTCGTCATCAGCCGATTGATGAGTTGTCAGGAGGTTGGAGAAACCGTGCTGCATTGGCCAAAATGCTGATTGAGCTTCCAGATGTCGTTTTGCTCGACGAGCCGACGAATTATTTGGATATTGAAGGTATCACTTGGTTGGAGCAGTGGCTGTACCGGTTCAAAGGCGCAATGATTCTGATCTCTCATGACCGTCAATTTATTGATAAAGTGGTTACGCAAGTTATTGAGATTGAGAACTATCATTTTCAGGAATATGAAGGCAATTATACGGACTATATTCGTAAAAAGAAGATGCGCAAAAAGGAGCTGGATCGCCAGTTTGAGTGGGAGGAAGAGCTCCTGCTCATGGAGTCGGAAGCGATTGACAGCCGTGCCAGTAAGAAATCGTCCAAGGACCGGCTATCCCGCCAGCTCGCAGATAACAAGAAGCGGATTGAGCCACACCCCGTAAACGTGCTGATCACGGATATTTATGAGCGGCTGCGATTCCCGGACAAGCTGTGCGAGGTCAAGAACATTGGGCAGACCTATGAGGGTCGAACGATTTTCCAAAACGTCAGCTTCGATATTCAAAAGGAAGACCGCTTAGTCATCGTGGGGCCAAACGGGAGCGGGAAGTCCACGCTCATTAAGGCGCTCACGGGACAGGAGAAGCCGGAGTCCGGCGAAGTGATCTGGGAGAAGGGCGTTAGCTACGCATATTTCAATCGGATGTGGGAGGAACTGAGTCCGAAGGATACCGTGAGCCATGCGGTAAATACCTACGGTTTAGGTCTCGACGCTCCGCGGAAAAAGGTAAACAAGTTCCTAGCCATGCTGCAATTCTCTGAGATGGATCTCAGCAAGTTCATCGGCAATCTCTCCGGCGGCCAGAAGGCGCGGGTCGCGCTAGCGAAATGTCTTCTCTCTGGTGCAGCAGTCATCATCTTGGATGAGCCGACGAACCATCTGGATCTGACGAGCATTCAGGTGATGGAGCAGGCGTTAATTCACTTCCCTGGTGCCGTGATTACAGTCAGCCATGATCGCTTCTTTATTGATAAAATAGGCACGAAAATGCTGGCGTTTGACCCGCTAACGGGAATCAGTGTGCAGAATTTATAATAGGGTTAAATTAAAACAGAGAGACTAAAGATTCGTAAACCTGTAAGAGAGTCATAAACTCCCCTCAAAGTGGAGCGGATATGGCTCTTTTTATTTTAAGGAAAAATGAAAGTTTTTTATTATTAATATTAAAATAATAATTTTTTACACAAATCGCGATGTTCGTTAATCTTTCATTTACACTTCCACTTTATAGTTAACCGCAGAGACAACAACGGAGAAGACATGAACGTCTTTCCGCAATAGGAGGAGAAAGAAGCAATGAATAAACGATTTCAAATGGTGACTAAGCAAGCGAAAGTAAGTTTTATTCTGGCATCCACCCTAGTGATTATGACAGCATGCGGACAGACAAGCACTACAGATAATACGAAAACAGCAAGCAGCACAACAGCCGTACAAGCTGCACAGAACACGGCAATATCTGCACCGCAGGAAACGGCTGAACAACTATACGCGAAGGCCAAAGAAGAAGGAAAGTTGATCGTGTACTCGACTTCTGCTCGCGCTAACGATGCTGCTGATACATTCATGAAGAAATATCCGGGCATCAAAGTGGAAGTCAGCAAGGTGAAATCGGATCAGATGATGGACAAAGTAGCGAAAGAGCAGGACGCTGGTCAATTTAATCCAGACGTTATTGTGACGAAAGAAGTCAGCGGAGCTGTGTTTGAAGAAATGGTCAAGCCTGGACGTTACTTGAAGTATTTGCCTGAAGACCTAGCACCGAAGGTTGAGGAACCTTTCCGCACACAAGACGAAGCCTATGCCAACTATGTGGAATTCCGCACGATTTTCTACAACACGGCTCATTACAAAGAAGCTCCTGTTAAGAACTGGTGGGACCTAACGACACCGGAATTGAAAGGGAAAGTGTACACCGCTGATCCGCTAAGTTCCCCGGCCTTTATGGATCTTTTCACAACGATGGTCATTCATAGTGACGATATGGCGGCTGCGTACAAAGAGAAGTTCGGTAAGGATATTACGCTTAATGGCACCGAGAATGCAGGTTACGAGTTCATTAAACAGCTTTTTGCGAATGGTCTAGTCGTATTGAAGGGTAGTGATGATGTCCTAGATGCGATCGGAAAAGCCAATAGCGATGCCATTGGCTTGGCTGTTTCCGGCGATGTTTCCAAGAACGAGGAGAAAGGCTGGACCATTCAGCCGATCTACGATATCAAACCTAAAACTTCCGTACCTGATGCAGGGTATCTGTTCATTGCTAAGAAAGCACCACACTCGGCTTCTGCTAAGCTATTTATTCGTTGGATGATGGGTGAGACGGACGGCAAGGGAGAAGGTATGGCGCCATTCAATCAAGTGGGTTCCTGGGTGCCGCGTTCAGATGTGACGACGAAGAATCAATTGGCTTTTGATCAGTTGAAGCTATGGCCGTTTAACGGTGAAGTTCTTTACAACACAGCGCCTAAAGTACGTGATTTCTGGATTAAGCAAAAGTAATTTCTTATCAAGGGTGGAGAACAATTTGATTGATAAACCGAAGCCGATAGATCGTCTTGCTCGGATGCGAAACCATACCCTGGATAAGCTGAGGAATCCCGTATATGTCATCGGGGTTCCTGCTCTTCTTTTCTTAACGTACATGATTATTTGGCCTGTACTTAAGTTGCTGTCTACGACATTTGTTTGGCGTGTACAGGATGCGCGATTAACTTCGCAAGCGAACCCTGGCCATTTCACGCTCTACCATTGGATACGTGTTTTGGCGAGTGATATTAGCATGCCGTTGTTTTATAAGCCGATACTTCATTCCCTTTCCGTGGGAATCGTCGTCTCCATTCTTTCTTTGCTGCTCGGCTGCTTGCTGGCTTGGTTCGCGACAAGAACGGATATGCCGCTGAAGCGGACGCTTTCTTTTCTCATTGTTATTCCTTATTTGCTTCCGAATTGGATATTATCGCGGGCTTGGCTGATTTTCTTCAAAAATGCCAAAATCGGGGGCAGTCCTGGCATTCTACAGTCCCTGCTTCATATATCGCCGCCGGACTGGATCGCATATGGCTTTGTGCCTATTACTCTGACCATTACAATCCATGACAGTGTGTTTGTCTTCTTGCTCGTAGGTGCAGCGTTAAGCTCGATGAACAGTCAATTGGAAGAAGCGGCAAGCTTGACTGGTGCCAAGCGGTTGACCGTTTTGCGCCGAATCGTGTTTCCACTGGTCATGCCATCGATGCTGTCCGCTTTTATCCTCATATTTACGAAAGCGATTAGTTCGTATGGGGTTCCAGCTATGTTGGGTATACCCGTTAATTTCGACATGATTTCCACGATGCTATATGCCAGTATGCGTTCACGTCTGATGACGGAAGCGAATGTGCTTAGTTTAATCCTAATGGCGATCACGATGGTCACGATCTATTTGAACCAAAGGGTGATTGGCAAGCGCCGCAGCTATGTAACCGTCACGGGAAAAGCAGGTACACGAACTTTGACCTCTCTAGGTCGGTTGAAATGGCCGATCGCAAGCTCCCTTACAGCAGTAATGGCTATTGTGGCTGTCGTACCCTTACTCATTTTGTTATTCCAAACGTTCATGCTCAAAGAAGGCTCCTACGGTTTAAGCAACTGGACGATGCATTATTGGTGGGGCCATTCCGATCCTAGCATCAATACAGGCGAGAAAGGTGCTCTCCGCAATGACATTTTTCTGCTCGCATTGAAAAATTCTTTGTACATCGCGGGTATTTCATCTGTGATCGCAGCGGTTGCCGGCCTTGTTGTCGGCTACGTTGTGGCCCGGGGAAGAGATTCATGGCTTGGCCGTGCCGTTGACCAAATATCGTTCCTGCCTTATTTAATTCCAGGCATCTCGCTAGCAGCTATGTACATCACGATGTTCGCGAAGCCTACGTTGTTTATTCCGGCGCTTTACGGCACGATCTCTATATTAATCGTAATTACGGTTGTGAAGGAGCTTCCCTTTACGGTGAAGGCGGGCAGTGCCGCTTTGATGCAAATCAGCTCAGAACTAGAGGAGGCAGCACATATTGCCGGGGCGTCCTGGTTCACCCGCTTTCGCCGCATTCTGCTGCCACTCACGAATAAGAGTCTTGCATCGGTCTTTCTGCTTGTATTCATTGGTGCGATGAAAGAGATGGAGCTCATTATTTTGCTAGTGACGCCGCGCACGGAAACGCTGACAACACTCACCTTTTATTATGCAGAGAAGGGCTATGAACAGCTGACCAATGTCATTCTCATGGTCATTATTGTGATCGTGATTACAGTGTATCTGCTGGCGATTCGTTTTGGTAAAGCCGATTTGACGCAAGGCATAGGAGGATCTTCATGAGCACTATCGAAATAAAGAACATCAGCGTATCCATTCATAATAAGCAAGTACTGCACGGCATCGATCTCACCATTGGAAAAGGCGAATTCATGACCTTCCTCGGTCCTTCTGGCTGTGGCAAAACAACCTTGCTGCGGACGATCGCAGGGCTGCAACGTGCCGATGATGGCTCGCTGCGCATTGGAAATCGCGAGGCAGCAAACAGTGCAACGGGTCAGCATATGGAGGCGTCCCAAAGGGGAGTTAGCCTCGTCTTCCAAAGCTATGCGTTATGGCCGCATATGACGGTGTTTGAGAATGTAGCCTTCGGCCTACAAGTACAGAAGCTGTCTAAGGCGCAGATTAAGCAACGCGTGCAGGTTGCTTTGGACAAAATGCGCATCCCAGAGCTCGGAGACCGCTTTCCCGGTCAATTGTCAGGTGGTCAGCAGCAGCGTGTTGCCATCGCCCGGGCTATTGTGACCGAACCGGAAATCTTGCTGCTCGACGAGCCATTGTCCAATTTGGACGCTAAGCTTCGTATCGAGATGAGAGCCGAATTGAAGCGGCTGCATCACGAGCTGAATACGACGATTGTCTACGTTACCCATGATCAGCATGAAGCGATGACGTTATCTACGCAAGTGGCCGTTTTCTTCGGCGGACGAATCGTCCAAGTCGATAAACCGCGCAAGCTGTATCAACGTCCTCGTACCTTGGAGGTTGCCGAATTTATTGGAAATGCGGGACTCCACATGAATTATGTAGATGGTAGAACAATGCATATAGAGGATAAGAATTGGCTTCAGACCCCAATTGCTGATTTTGCACTGGCAGGCGAAGGGCTGGATGCCGACCGCGAATGGGTCATTACGATCAAGCCTGAAGATCTTCGATTACACGAAAATAAGGAGCCTAATTGTATTCCTGTAAGCGTGGAAGCTGTTTTCCCGTCAGGGGCGGAGACGCTTGTGCAAGTGAAGGCTGGCGATTCACATTTAATGACACGCGTCATGGGCGATACCGATTATGAAGTAGGGAGCAGCCTCTTCGTAACGCCACGCACCGAGCGCATGAATGTCTACGATAAACATACGGGCCTGCTAGCAGATGTCTCATTTCAAACCATACAATCACTGGAGGATTTACATCATGAAAATAGACTTTCACATTCACGTTAAGCTGTCCAAAAAAACGAACTTCAGCATGGAGCATTTCTACACGATGATCAACGAGGCGCGCGAGATCGGATTGGATGCCATTACGTTGACGGAGCACTTCAACACCTATCGATTCAAGGATGTTTACGAGACACTGGATGAGAGATTCCCTTGCAATAATCATTATTATAATATTGAAGGGTTCAAAGTTTTCACAGGGATGGAAGTAGACATTGCAGAAGGTGGGCACATCCTTGTCAGTGGACCGAAAGATCGATTGCTTGAAGTGAGAGAAGCGCTGAATGAGCATACGACGGCTGATACATTTATCAGGTTGGAAAAGCTTTTTGAATTATGCGAGCCGCGAGGTATGATGGTTATAGGCGGACACCCGTTCCGTGAGTCTAATTCTCTGTACAAAATCGATAAGAGCCTGCTCAGCCGTTTCGACGCTTTCGACCTTAACGGCAAGGATCTGCATGAGATCGGCATTCAGGAAAATATTGCAAAAGTGCTAAACCTCGGCGAAGAGCTTGCCGTTCCCGTTGTTGCAGGCAGCGATGCTCATCAGATGTTCCAAGTTGGCTGTGTCTATAATGAATTTCCCGGTCACTTCGAAACGATAGCGGATCTCAAGGCTGCCATTAGGGATCGTAAATACAAAAGGGTGATCTCACCTTCCCTACATTTGCAGGTACGCTCTGCGAATCTGGTGAAGAAGTTGCTGAAGAAGACAACAGAAGTCGTTTAAAAAAGTCGAACTGGAATGGATGAGCGAACATGGATTTGACCTTCACGAACAAGAAGCTCTCGAGGGCCCATCAGCGAATTGCGGATTATATTAGCAAAAACGTGGAGAATATCCCTTATCTTGTTGAAGAAGATTTAGCGAAGGCGTGCCAAGTCAGTATTTCAACGGTGTCACGTTTCTGGGCAGAGATCGGGGCTCGCAGCCTGAAGGACTTTAGGCAGCAGGTGAAAGACGAGCTGCTGATTTCCCCTGCTCGCRAGCTGCAATCCGCGTTCGACAAGTGGAGCCCGGATTCGGGCGTAGAGGCGAACATTCTAGCTGGGGCGGATTATTTGCACCAATCCGTAGAGCGGTTGGAGCAAAAGGATTTTGACCAGGGCGCAAGCTTACTGGGTTCGGCTAGAACGGTTTATATTTACGCACCGGGTTCAGCGGAATGCTTGGCAGAGCTCATGGATTTCCGATTGACGCGGTTCGGCGTGCAAGTGCGCCGGCTGCAACGCGGCGGGCATGAGCTTTTCAACAGCCTGCTTGGAATTGGAAGCCAGGATGTTATCGTGATCTTTGGGTTCGTGTCGGAGTCACCCGAAATGAAAGTGCTGTTCGATTTCGCGACGTCACGAAGCTGCAAGACGCTGCTTATTACTGATCTTGCCGTCAGCGATATGCTGGACAAGGCCGATGTATCGCTGTACACGGCGCGGGGCCAGCTGTGGGAGTTTCACTCGATGGTAGCACCAATCGCGGTGATCGAGGCGCTAATTGTTGCTGTCGGAAAGATGCGAGAGGAAGAGGCGCTGGCGGGCGGCGAGGAGCTGCATCGCTTACGCCGGCAGTACGAGAAGTGGCTTCCTAAGCGAGTGTGAGGGCAGCTGGGCCACTGAGGAAGTTCCCTTAATACTAAAAGGTACAGATCACTTCATCTTTTTGAGGAGACTGTACCTTTTTTCTGGTTACCGATGATTAATAACCCAACAGTTTTCGTTTGGGATTTCAAAGGGCTAGCGAAGAAATATTTGATGGTGAAATCACACGCTTTCTACAATAATGTTTAAGGAACGAAAGCTTAATAGTGGCATCCAAAACAGCGGAAGTCTAGGACTTTATTTTTTCATTTAGACAGCTGCTGCTGTTTTTTAGAATTTTAGATTATTACAAATATAATTTATAAAATTACATTTTATTGAAAATTCATGAGAGTATAATTCGTTACATGAGATCTCTTTATAGGGGAGGCGTCAATGGTGTTATCTATAGGAGGTGGTGAATTTGTAAATGGCGCCGGAGTTGACACTGCGAATGTCATGTCAGTCATTCAATGGGCAAGGTTAATCAATTTTGATAGCGCTTCCATCCAAGGGTTGTTCCACAGGGGAATGGAAGCTTGTCAATCCAAAAAGGAGGGTTTCTAATGGGAAAAATCAAAAAATCTAATTTGGTAATGTTTTGCGTTTCAATTGTCATTTGCTTGTTTGTATCTTTGCCGGGACTAGCATCTGCTGCTCCGATTCACGCTGGTCCACAATTTGCGGATGGCTATTATGCAGACCCTGATGTACAGATTTATAATGGCACTTATTGGGTGTATCCGACTCGTGCAACTCAAGTTGGTGATCCCGCTGGCGCTGGCGCAAAATCTGTGGACATCTTTTCTTCAACAGACATGGTCAATTGGACAAATTACTCAAATGTCATAAGTTCGGCCAATATATCATGGTTGCAACATTCATTGTGGGCACCGAGCGGGGCTTATCGCAATGGGAAATACTACATCTACTTTGCTGCTAACGCAATTAATGGCGATGGACAATTAGGCGGAATCGGCGTTGCAGTTGCTGATCATCCAGAAGGTCCATATACCGATGCGATTGGCGCTCCCCTTATCAATGTTGTAAGAAATGGCGCAGGTCCCATGGATCAAGATGTATTTATTGATGATGACGGTCAGGCGTATATGTATTATGGCAGCTGGGGCGAGTGTAATGT
>NZ_JBFTQB010000065.1:0-22591 GCF_056398785.1 Paenibacillus sp. 01T422
GGCCATTTCGCTGGACGTTAAGCTTGTTTTTCAGCGTTAACGCTCACTTGCGGCGCGTTGGACACACGTTAGCGATGTTTTTCGACGTTCCAGCGAGCGGCGGGTCAATTCTGGCCATTTCGCTGGACGTTAAGCTTGTTTTTCAGCGTTAACGCTCACTTGCGGCGCGTTGGACACACGTTAGCGATGTTTTTCGACGTTCCAGCGAGCGGCGAGCCAATTCTGGCCATTTCGCCGGACGTTAAGCTTGTTTTTCAGCGTTAACGTTCACTTTCGGCACATTGGACACACGTTAGCGATGTTTTTCGACGTTTCAGCGGACGGCGGGCGATTTTGGTCCATTTCCCCGGACGTTAAGCTTGCTTTCCAGCGTTAACGTTCACTTGCGGCGCGTTGGACACACGTTAGCGATGTTTTTCGACGTTCCAGCGAGCGGCGGGACAATTCTGGCCATTTCGCCGGACGTTTAAGCTTGTTTTCCAGCGTTAACGCTCTCTTGCGGCGCGTTGAACACACGTTAGCGTTGTTTTTCAACGTTTCGGCGGCTCCCTGCAACAAATCAAAAAGAATCCTAGCCTAAGCTAGGATTCTCCTCACTTCCAACACTACACCTCAAAAGAGCTTTTCAGCGAAACAATCAAGTTAAACACCAGTTTATCGCTTGTTGTATACTTCGGATCCACGTTGAAATAGCCGTGGCGGAAGAATTGGAACTTATCAAGCGGCTTCGCATCTTTCATACCCGCTTCCACGAACCCTTGCACGATTTGCAGCGAGTTCGGGTTCAAGTTTTCCAAGAAGGAAGCATTTTCGTCCTCTTGGTCATCCAGGATGAGCGGCTCGTATAGGCGGAACTCCGCAGGTACCGCGCTTTTCGCATCAACCCAATGGATCGTGCCTTTAACTTTACGGCCTGTAAAGCCGCTGCCGCTTTTCGTTTCGACGTCGTACGTACAGTGAAGCTCAATCACTTTGCCGCTGTCGTCTTTGACGAAGTCGTTGCATTTGATGAAGTAAGCATTCTTCAGGCGCACTTCATTGCCGGGAAATAAGCGGAAATATTTGTTCGGCGGATTTTCCATGAAATCCTCTTGCTCGATGTAGATCTCACGGGAGAATGGAATTTGGCGATTGCCCATTTCCGGGTTCTCCGAGTTATTCTCGGCTTCCAGCATCTCAACGCTATCCTCTGGATAGTTGGTGATGACGACTTTAAGCGGATTGAGAATACCCATCGTGCGCAGCGCCTTCAATTTCAAATCCTCGCGGATAAAATGATCCAGCATTTTCGCATCAACGGTACTGTTACTGCGTGCAACGCCGATCTCACGGGCAAAGGTGCGAATCGCCTCTGGTGTAAAACCTCTGCGTCGCAGCCCAGAAATGGTCGGCATCCGCGGATCGTCCCAACCGTCAACGGCCTTTTCGTCTACGAGCTGTTTCAGCTTTCTTTTGCTCATGACGGTATTCGTCAGGTTGAGGCGTGCAAATTCATATTGTCTTGGCACATTTGGCATTTCGCATTCACGGATGACCCAGTCATAGAAAGGACGTTGATCCTCGAACTCCAGGGTACAGATGGAATGCGTGACGCCTTCGATCGCGTCCTCAATCGGATGCGCGTAAGCATACATCGGGTAGATGCACCAAGCATCTCCCGTATTGTGGTGGTGGGCATGAACCACACGGTAGATCACCGGATCGCGGAAGTTGATGTTCGGCGAGGACATGTCGATCTTCGCTCGAAGCACGCGCTCGCCATCTTTGAACTCGCCTGCACGCATGCGCTCGAACAAGCTGAGATTCTCTTCCACACTACGGTCGCGGTGCGGGCTGTTAGTACCAGGCGCGGTCAATGTTCCGCGGCTTTCACGGATTTGATCCGCTGTTTGATCATCTACGTAAGCCAAACCTTTGCGAATCAAAACCACAGCGCGGTTGTACATTTCCTCGAAATAATTCGAAGCAAAGAAGAGACCATCCCATTTAAAACCTAGCCATTCGACATCAGCTTTAATAGATTCCACATACTCTGTATCTTCCTTAACGGGATTCGTATCATCAAAGCGGAGGTTCGTTAACCCTTTGAACTCGTCCGCTAATTCGAAATTAAGAACAATTGACTTCGCATGTCCTATATGAAGGTATCCGTTCGGTTCTGGGGGAAAACGGGTTACGATCTGGCTGACTTTGCCTGAATTCAAATCTTCGATTACAATATTCTTAATGAAATTGGACGGGGTGCTCGTTGGAGTCTTCGTTTCCATATTGCGCCAGCCTTTCTCCCAATGGTTAAAGTTTTATTTTCTATCATACACTAAAAGTTACTAAAATATAAAGGAGCCCGAGCAATGGAAACATTCGAGCATTATCTGGATAAATACGCAGAACTCGCAATTCGTGTAGGATTAAACGTACAAAAGGACCAAACAGTCGTCATCATGACGCCAATTTCCTGTGCAGAATTCGTGCGCAAGCTGACTAAAAAGGCATACGATGCTGGCGCCAAGGACGTCGTTATTGACTGGGATGACGATGAAGTAAAGGCCTTGCGCCTCAAGCATGCGCCAGAATCAACACTTCGTGAATACCCGATGTGGCGCGCGAATGRCCTGGAAGAAATGGCGAAGAACGACGCTGCCTTTTTGCAAATTTATGYCCCTAACTCCGATTTACTTAAAGATGTAGACCCTGAGCGTGCTGCTATTTCCAGCAAAACCGCAGCTACAGCGCGCGAAGGATTCCTCAACTATATGCGCAACAATCAAGTGAGTTGGTTGATGGTCTCTTACCCTACGGCTGAGTGGTCCGCTAAGGTATTCCCGAATTTGAGCGAAGCTGAGCGTGTTCAGAAGCTTTGGGAGCAAATTTTCAAGCTTACTCGCGTGGACAAAGAAGATCCGGTCGCTGCATGGAATGAGCACATTGAAACGTTGACGGGCAAGCAAGATATGCTGAACAGCAAGAAATATAAACAGCTCCATTTTCAAGCAGAAGGCACAGATCTGTACATAGAACTTGCACCTAAGCATCAATGGGTTGCTGCAGGGAGCGAAACGGAGAAGGGCGTATTCTTCATTCCGAACATCCCAACAGAGGAAGTCTTCACCATGCCTGCCAAAACAGGCACGAATGGAACCGTGCGCAGCACGCTGCCTTTGAGCTACCAAGGCTCTCTCATCGATGGTTTCTCGCTCACTTTCGAGAATGGCAAAGTGGTGAAAGCAACCGCCGAAGTAGGGCAAGAAGTGCTGAACAAAATGCTGGATATGGATGAAGGCGCCCGTTATTTGGGGGAAGTGGCACTCGTGCCGTATGATTCGCCAATTTCGAACTCCGGATTGATCTATTACAATACGTTATTCGACGAAAATGCATCCTGCCATATCGCGTTAGGTAATTCCTATCCTTTCACGATTGAAGGCGGAACGACTATGAGCCTCGAAGAACTCAAGCAGAATGGTTTTAATAAAAGCCTAATCCACGTCGACTTCATGATTGGCTCAGCCGACATGGCCATTGATGGCCTATCGGAAGATGGCACTCGCGAGCCTTTGTTCCGCAACGGCAACTGGGTGTAAGCAAGTCATCCCCTTTTAACAAGAAGACCGCCAAATCAGGAGCTAAAGCCCCTTAACCTGGCGGTCTTCGTTCAATGTTCTTGACGGTTCTGGTAATTCTTGACGACAGCGGACTCTTTCAATATCCATCTGCCCTTCTTCCAGTGCCACAGAGAGGTCGCGTAACCAAGCGTATCAGCATTCGCTATACCGGTAATTCGCTGAACTCCCCTCAGATCGCACCTTCCATTCCCACCCTTATCAATAGGCTTCAAAAGGCTGTACGCATCCACATTCACGATAATCGGCTTCACGACCTTACCATCTTTGTACACACCGAACTGTTCGTAGTCGTCTTTCCRATCTTTGATATCGATTTTGAACGATTTACCAGTCTCTTCGATCTTCATTTGCACCACATAGTTATTCTTAAAAGTGGCAGAGACGCGGAGTGGTTCAGGCAGCCGGATCGCGGTCGGCACATTATTTTTCAGCGAATATAGATAAAAGGTCGATAAACCGCCGCTTCCCCCATTCTCCGCGGAAACATAAATCTGTGGCAGCTTCTCACCGATAAAATCGCAGAACTGCATATTCGGATTGTATCCGCCTTGCAGCGGGATGACGACATGCGTTTGCCCTGGACTCGTTACAACAATGAACAGCTTGTCATAATACGGACTGTTCATGTCCATTTTCGTACCCGCAAGAGCCACCTGATCCAGCACGCCATCGCCTGTCACGTCAATATCGCGCTTCTGAATGAGATGCGCTTGCCCAAGCTGCCCAGGCTGCTGCGTAGACGGTGGGGGCGCTGTAAGATCTTCGTTGTTGGCCGCTTGGGCCGCAACTGCAACTGCAACCGAGCCCGGTCCCGCATAGGATAGGCAGCCCAGCAGCAAGCTGACTACCGCTGTTTGCAGCGCTATTTTAGCGCTTTTTTGAAACATGTGAATCATCAGACTCCTCTTACTTGGATTTGAATACGGCTTATTGTTTCAAATTTTTCCAAGTTGTATGCGGTGATCTGACGCTTTACAGAATAGGAGGCCGACGATATTTCGTTGCCTGCTCGAATGCATACCCCAAAGCCAGCAGCTTCCCTTCACTGAATGCCCCAGCGGAAAACATGACGCCCATAGGCCCATCAGCTGTATAACCGGCAGGCACGTTCAGCAGCGGGTAGCCAGCACGAGCAGCAATGTCATAGCCCTCATCGCCAGGAAAAAACAGCGCGTCCAACTGATGCTCCTTGAGCACATGATCAATGCCGCGAGATCGCGTAAGCTCTTGATACTTGGCTAAATTGTGGAGATATTCTTCCTCCGTCAGCGTACCGCTGGTTTCATCCGACCATGTTAATGTATGTTGTCCATAGACCAGCGCCTTCTCCGCATGTTCGTTATTGAACGCTATAACCTCCTGCAAAGTATGCACAGGGACAGAGGCGTCGAGCTTGGACAAATAATCGTTGAGATCTTTTTTGAATTCGTATCGCAGCACTTCCAAAGTCCACTCTGATTGCTCGCATGGAAGGGATACAGGGTCAATCACAACTGCGCCCTGCTGGTGCAGCACCTGGATGGCGTTCTCGGCAATACGTCGCGCCTCATCGTTCATATTATTGTAGAACCAACGGGGAATACCAATTCTAGCGCCTTGAAGACTATTTGCATCCAGAAAGGTTGTGTAGTCATGGTGCGAATGACTATTCCCTTCGCTGGCCTGACTCAAAGAGTCACGCGCATCCACGCCAGTCAGCGCCCCCAGCAGCAACGCAGCATCCGTAACTGTCCGTGTCATCGGCCCCGGCGTATCCTGCGAATGCGAAATGGGAATGATGCCAGTACGGCTGAGTAGTCCCACCGTGGGCTTCAAGCCGACCAAGCTGTTATGGTGCGCAGGGTTCACAATGGAACCGGACGTTTCCGTCCCGATTGCCGCTGCTGCGAAGCTGGCTGCGGTCGCCGCACCAGATCCTGAGCTGGACCCGCCAACCTCGAACTGTCCCGGACCGTATGGGTTCAGGACTTGTCCACCTCTGGAACTATAACCTGATGGCATCGGCCAGGACATGAAATTGGCCCATTCGGTCATATTCACTTTCCCTAACAGCACAGCTCCGGACTCCCGCAGCTTGGCTGCAATGAAAGCATCCTCGGCTGCCCGTGATTGCGCTAAAGCTAAGGAACCCGCACTCGTATGCATGCGATCACCTGTATCTATATTATCTTTAAGCAGAATCGGAATGCCGTGCAGGGGGCCTCGGCTTCCTTGCTTCTGGCGTTCATCATCAAGCGCTTGCGCGACTCCGAGCGCATCCGGATTGATTTCCAGTACCGCATTAATGACCTTATTAAATTTCTCAATCCTTTCTACATACAGAGCAACCAGCTCGACAGCACGGATCTCGCCCGCTTCCATGGCTTTTTGCAATGTTCTGATATCGGCTTCTACAATCCATTCCTCTGGTTTTTCAGACAAATTTGATCGCCTCCTGTAAGTTTCGAGACATGACTACCTAAGATATACTATACTCTTGGTGTGGGTATTTATGGAATGCATTCCAGCGGGTATTTTCCGCTCTTCAAATAAGGCAGGTGATCCTCGTGCAAATGATCAAACGAATAACAGACAGCGATATGTTGGGCGGCGATCCTGTATTTATAGACCGCGTTTCCCGCTATTCATCCCGAGGCATTGTCATTGATGGCTTGATGAACATTGCGATGATGTACTTGTCAGAATCTGATCTGTACAAGCTGCCTGGCGGTGGGATTGAAGATAATGAGCAACCGAAGGCTGCTTTTTTACGAGAAATCAAAGAAGAAACCGGCTATGAGGCTGAAATTACGCATGAATTAGGCATTATCGAGGAGCATAAGAATCGCAATAGTTTTATGCAGCTTTCCTACTGTTACATTGCCAAAGCACACCACCATTCCAGCGCCCCTACACTGACAGAAAATGAGTTGAGGCTGGGGATGTCGGTTGCCTGGATGACGCTAAACGAAGCATTGGATGTGATGGCTGCCTCCCTGCACAAATGCCAGCGTTATTCGGCCAAATTCATGCTTTTACGCGATAGAATCATTCTTGAGCATGCGGTTAACCTTCTAACCGGACAAGACAGGGCTAAAGGAACGTATTTTTAATCAGTGAGGTGTTTTTTTGAAAATCGACCGTTTGCTTGCAATCACCATGCTGCTGTTGAACCGCAGGAGAATAAGCGCGAAGGAGCTCTCAGAGCGTTTTGAAGTGTCTTTGCGGACGGTATACCGGGACGTGGAGGCCATTAACCAAGCGGGTATTCCTGTCGTGTCATTTGCCGGGTTAAGCGGTGGGTATGAAATTATGGATCAGTACCGATTGGAGCGCCAATTCCTGTCCCTGGAGGAGCTGCAATCCATCATCGTCGGGCTAAAAGGCATTCGTTCCACGGTCGGCGAACAGGAAATCGGCAATCTCCTCGATAAAGTCGGCGCACTTGTAGCGAAGTCGGAACAAAACACAGCAGCCAGGTTAGACGATCAGCTCATCATCGATATGAATCCGTGGCGACGAGGCAGTGAGGACAAAGAAAAATTGAACACAYTGCGTTGCGCGATTAAGGAATCGAGGCAAATCTCCTTTCAATATATCTCTTCTCAAAGCGAGCAGTCCATACGCTCTGCGGAGCCTATGAGCATCGTAGCCAAAGGTTTTGGCTGGTACTTGTACGGCTACTGCCTGCTTCGTCAGGATTTTCGTATTTTCCGGCTTAATCGCATGAAGGAAATTGAAGTGCTTTCGGAGACATTTGAGCGCCGGACAGAAGTTAAGCAACCCTTTCAACATGGCTGGGACAAAAGAGATCCTTCCACGCTGATCACGATGGTCCTCCATGCGCAGCAAAGCATCCAGGCGCAGATTGAGGATTATTTTCAGCCGAAGCAGATTGCTTATCAGTCTGACGGCTCCATGATCATTACCGCCACACAACCGGACGAGCCTTGGCTGCACAGCTTGCTGCTTGGCTATGGTCCCGGCGTGCGAGTTCTCGAACCCGCTCATCTGGCGGCTGCCATCAAGGAAAGAGCCGAAAAAATTGTTCAGCTCTATCCCTAATACTGACAAGACGTTGTCAGTCATGCTCGTCTATACTTAGGACATATCCAATCTAAGGAGGCTTTCCTACATGTTTAGAACAATTCAAGATTTCGTGAATGAATGGAACAATGAATCCACAACAACTCAGCGCGTACTCGATACGCTTACAGATGCATCCCTGACGCAACAAATCGCACCAGACTTCCGCACGCTTGGTCAACTGGCTTGGCATATCGCCACAACCATCCACGAAATGCTTTCACGTGTAGGCCTCACTTTTGAAGCTCCCGAAGGCGATGAGCATGCACCTTCCTCTGCACAAGTTATAGCCGATGCTTACCGCGCCACATCAACTGCACTGACAAGTGCCATCCAGTCCCAGTGGACAGATGCCAAGCTTACGGAATCCACCGACATGTACGGCGAAATGTGGTTGAATGCAACCACGCTGCGTATGCTAATCTCACACGAGATCCATCACCGTGGCGAAATGATCGTCTTGATGCGTCAAGCTGGTCTACGCGTTCCGGATATTTATGGGCCTACACGCGAAGATTGGTTAGAAAGAGGCATGCAGCCGCTAGTCTAATTGACAACTCAAGTCTTATGACCCTCTATGAGCTATAATGGAAGAAAAGCCCAAGGAGTGGTCTCGCTTGCACAATCAAACCGTTATCGTAACCGGCGCGAATTCCGGAATGGGACTCGCGACAACCGTAGAGCTCGCCCGCAAGGATGCACATGTAATCATGCTATGCCGCAGCCAGCAAAGAGGCGAGCTCGCACTTGCCGAAGCGCGCCGTCAGAGCGGATCGGAGCGCATTGAGCTTATGCTTTGCGATCTAGGCTCACTCGCCAGCATTCGTGCATTCGCTGACGGCTTCCTCGCCAAGCATAAGGTGCTGGATGTGCTTGTGAACAACGCAGGCGTTGTCACCGTGAAACGGCAAACAACGTCCGACGGCTTCGAAGCGATGACCGGCGTTAATCATCTGGGCCACTTCCTGCTGACCCAGCTGCTGCTCGAAGCCCTGATTCGCGCCCCACAGGGGCGGATCGTCAATGTATCCTCAGGCGCCCACAAGATCGGGCGCTTCGACTTCAACAACCCTTACCTGGCCCGAGGGTACAGTGTCTGGAGAGGCTATTCGCAATCCAAGATCGCGAATATATGGTTTACACGCGAACTGGCCAAGCGGCTTGCTGGCACAGCAGTGACGGTGAACGCGCTGCATCCCGGCGCGGTCGGTACGAATATCGGTGTCGATCGGGACACCGGGTTTGGCAAGGCCGTTCACCGCCTGCTGCGGCCTTTTTTCCTAACGCCTGCACAAGGCGCGGAGACAGCCATTTATTTGGCTTCCAGTCCGGATGTGCGCTCAATTAGCGGCGAATATTTCTATAAGAACAAGATTGCTCCTATCTCCGCGAAGGCCCAAGATGATGAATTCGCTGGGCGTTTCTGGGCATGGAGCGAGCAAGAAGTTGGATTTAAACCTGACAAGAACGAACGCACTCCTTTTTAAGGAGCCAGACTGTCGGGAAAGTATCAACAGTCTTCTTTAATGCCCGTGTATCAATTACTAAATATGCGTAAATAAAAAAGCCAAGGAAATCACTTTTGATTCCTTGGCTTTTTTGCTATTACCCTCAAATTTTCAGTAATCTGATAAAATATGTAATTTATAGAATATACTTAATGCACATATCTGATTTAAGGGGGAATATTGGCTTAACCTCGGTAATCGATTAATTCCTTATTACAAATTGGGAGGATTAATAATGAAAAAAAATCTTTATCTTATACTAGGTTTCGTACTTATTTTACTTTCAGCTTACCCCTATTTTTTAATTTGGCAAGAAGGGCATATAGAATCTAATGTAAATGAAACATATTCAATTACTTCAGTTAAGGCTCCAACAAATCAATTTGTTCTAAATCAAAATAAAGTTGAGATTATTGAGGAAAAAAGAGGAGACTTATCCAATCTAAAAATAAAGGTAAATGATCAAATTATAGGTAGTACTGAAAACGCGAAATTAATTAATAGTCCAATGGATTTATACTTTGGCTGGATTGGTTTTATAGAAGAAAAAGATAAAATGACAGGGAAAACAGAAACGGTTATCGTACAGAGAGTACATCCATATGATGGAGACCTGCCACCAATACAACAAAACATTAACAAAAAATGGAATGTTTATCATATTGATGAAAAGAAACAAATTCGAACCGACCATGTTACTTTGAGTAATCGAAAAACTCAAGATCCAGTTATCATTAAAGAAATTTTGGTTGGAGGAACAAACTTGGGCGGTATGGGTTATAAGTCAGATTTACGTTATATTTTTCCAACTATATTCTTTCCCGTCATCTTCCCATACGTTTTCTTCTGGTTAGGTCTACTCATAATTAGTTTTAGTTTGCTAAATAGGATCATGAAACGACCTGCTGCTGCCAAGTAACAAAGGGATTAATCAGGGCCTTCATGTTAGAGGGTATGACTATCAAAAGTTAACCCTCAAAAATGACGAAGTATATGTAATTGGTGACGGGTGTATGCACAAAGTTCGTCAGTGACAAGAGCATCCATAATACATTCCTTACATGTTCTTTGAATATTTCCACAAAGAAAGAGCCCCTCTTTTCATGAGGGGCTTATTTATACTTCAGGTCAATTCGCAAACAATATCTATATACTTTATCCAATATCCATGATATTATTATTTTACGTAATTACGTATTTAAATAATAAATTGAGGTGATTCTTTTGACTACAACAAGGGATTATGGAGCCGAATTAGATGCCATACAGCTTCAACTAAGCAAACTGCAGCAGTTAATGGAGAGTTTCACAGTTACAAAAGGTGTCTCAGGCAGTGGGGCAATCGCGAAGCCTTACTTGCAGCAGGAACAAGAACAGCACTCTGAGGAAAAACAAGGCGTCGTATATTACTCGGGGCAGTTTCACAACGGGCAATCCCATTATCGGTGGGAACCCCAGGAAAGAGGCATAGATCAGCTTCTACAGCTGGACGGCGATAAAACCGCCAAAATCCTGGCCGCTTTGGGCCATGAGATGAGGCTGGAGATTTTAAGAACCGTTTTGCAGGGGCCGCTCACTGGACCCGAGCTCGTCGAACGATTGAACATGGGCACAACGGGGCAGCTTTATCATCACTTGAAGGCCCTCGCAGGAGCCGACCTCCTGGTGCAGGAAGAAAGAGGTGGCAAATACGCCATTCCGGGTCATCGCGTCCTTCCCTTACTGCTGCTGCTTGCGGCTACTTCGGACTTCATGGATACCAGCGATTATTTGGACATGTTTGAGGTTCGCAGCGATGCTCGTTCCTACCTAGGTTCGGCTGCTGATAATAGCGAAACTTTCGATCCGCATAATCTGCTGTGGGCCGTTATGGAGAACTGCCTTTTGGAGCACACACATGGCACCTGCACAGAAGTTCAGCTCTTCCTGCACAGAAACGGCAGCGTGACGGTTGCTGATAACGGTCGGGGTATTCCCGTGCATGCGCTGCCCGATCAACAGCCTCGCGTCCAGAAGGTGCTCACGGACATGAGCCGCTTAAGCGCTAGTGCTTCTTTCTTGGCACCAGGCGGTGAAAAGGGCATCAGCATGCCCATCGTCAACGCATTGTCTCGCGGGTTAACAGTCGAGATTCGCCGTGATGGCAAAGTGTTCGAGCAGCACTATAAGCATGGCATTCCGCAAAGCGAGCTGCAAACCGTCGGAATCACCAAAGAGACAGGGACTCGTTTAACGTTCCTGCCGGATCGGGACATTTTTAACACAAGCTTCGAGCTCCCTGTCTTGATCAAACATGCTGCTGATCTGGCAGAGCACTATCCGAAGCTAAAAATACAGGTGCTAAGCGACTAATTCAACCCGCAAAATCTGGTGTTAATGACTAAAACGCTTCTCGATTTTTTTACTAATCAGCATCGAAGCCCCTACAAATAGCACGACGTAGATAAGCCTAGCCGGATTCTCAATAAACCGATGAATGTCATAGCCGATAAAAGAAACTGACATGACCATAACCGCTTTGCCGGCGAGCACAGCAACCAGAAATGAACGGAACCTCATCCCAACTAACCCAGCCGCCATATTGATGACGACGAACGGTCCCACGGGAAAGAGACTAAGCAAAAAAACATAATTAAAAGCCTGCCGGCGAGCCCAGACCAGACTTTTCTGCACCTTCGGTTTCTGCGACCACCGTACTAAGTAGGGATGACCTGCCACTTTTTTCACAATCGCGAACGTCACTAAACATCCGCCTACGATCCCAATCCATGAGTACAAAAAGCCGAGCCATAGCCCGTATACAGCCGCGTTCACGCTAATTATGACAAGCGTCGGCAGAGGTGGAATGAACGATTTCATGAAAGGCAGAAGAAGACCAGGCAACGGGCCCAGCGAGCGGTATTTATCGACCAGTATGGCCAAATTCTCTTCCGTCATATAAGACAGAAGCTCTGTCAATCCCATTGGGAATACACCTACTTTGCTTGCAATAATGAATGGCGCACGAACCGCCGTCTATAGGCATGATAGCATATTTCATAAGATTGGAGCACGTTTTTAAGAGAGTGCACAGATAACGAATAAGGGGCTGTCCCATCAAGTCAGGAATGACCTGTTGGATAGCCCCTTTCCATTCTGACATTCAGACAAAAAAAAGCCCGCCGAAGCCGTGTAAACGGTTGCGGTAGACTTTACGTTTTCTTGTCTGTGGCTTTCTTGCGATCAACTACACACTGCTCCCACTTCTCTTCTACTTCCTTGATCATAGGATGCAGCATATCGTACATCGCAGCTAGCAACGAAAATCTTTGTGAAAAATGCTCCAGCGATTGCTTCTGCTCTGAACTGCAAGTTTCGATATTAGGGATTTCTTGTACGGTTTTCTCCGCCCATTTATGAAATAATTCCAAATCCTGAACGATTTTGCGCACGTGATTCAGACTATAGCTTGCGAACATAAGCTGTGCGAATATTTTCCCAACAAGCGGGCTAAATCCTTTTTTTTCATAATTCAGTGACATAAAATCGCTTATCGTTTGCTTCCACTCAGAGAAAGTCTGTTCATGTTGGTCCATCCCTTACTCTCCCTCTCTGTGAAAAATTAGATAACAATGCTAATCATAGTCAAAAAAAAACAGGCAGTCAACTTTAATGTCGAAATATTGACAAAAATCGATATTGTGAACATTGTGTAACATTTCACAATCCGGAATTGACAATACCTTTCCGCGGACTTATATTATGATCATTAACAACGTTGTTAACGATAAATACTAACGAAATACAGTTAGTGACATTTTTATATATCCGAGGGAGATGTTCCACATGAAAAAACCATTCAAGATTTTAACAACAGGCACACTTGCTGCCGCAATTCTACTTTCAGGTTCCGCCCTTACTGCAGGCAAAGCATTCGCTGACGAAGCTGTTCCAGCAAAAAATACTTTACAAGCAGATTCTTTTGCAAACCAACTCATCAGCTATCATCTATCCATTCTTGCTAAAGATGCTGCTCAAGCCACTGGTAAAGACGAGGACGATATCAGAGACGCTCTTGCTGTTGGAAACACGCTGCCGGAAGCTACCGGAGTTAGCACAGCCGATCTACTTACTGATTTGACACCTATTATTACCTTTGATTTACATAAAGCAAACAGTTATGGCATCATTTCAGCTGACGAGGTTCTAGCCAGCGAAGCAGCTGTTACTGAACAATTGGGTTCTATCCTAGTCACACAAGGTGATAAACTTCCTACTGCTGACAGCAACGCGGTCCTGGCTCATCTTATAATGACTCGCTTGGACAATGTCGTGCAGAATACAGCTAGCTTCGCAAGAAAAGAACAAAAAGACGTTTCTGACGATCTTCGCCAAGGTAAAACACTCGTTCAATCAGCAACATCTTTAGACCCAGGGGAGTTAAAAGATGATTTATTGAACTTGCTTAAACAAGATCTGCAATTCCAAGTCTCAACGTATGGAGTCTCTCAAGCGGATGCTGATCATTTCTATGCAATAGGTGCAGCTAAACTGTCTGAAATCATTAATACTACTGGCTACAATCCGGATAGCGTGAAATTAGCAGATATCGATTTGAGTAAACTTGTTGCTAACCGGCTTAGCCGTGTTGTTGCGGATACCGCATTTTTCGCCAAAAAAGACGAGAAAGACGTTTGGGATGATTTGCATCAAGGCAAAACACTTGTCGCATCAGCAGCTAACTTAGATCCAGGTGAATTGAAGGAAAAAATCTCGAACGTGATTCGACAAGATCTTGATTTCGAAGTTGCTATGGGCCATGCTGCACAAGAGGATGCTAACAAATCCTATACTGAAGCTGTTTCTAAACTCGCGGGTATTCTGAATACGCCTGGTTACCAACCAGAGTCAACTCATGCTGTTCAGGCGGATCTGCAAAAAGTCATTCAAACCCGTATCGATCGTGTCATCAATGATGCAGCTGTTTTCGGTAAAAAAGAGGAGCGCGATGTCCGTGAAGACCTTCGCCAAGGTAAAACGCTTGTTGCTTCAGCAGCAAGATTGGATTCAGGCGAACTGAAAGATAAAGTTCTAAGCCTTCTGAGACAGGATCTTGATTTCCAAGTGTCCTTGAACCGCGCAACACAAGAAGATGCTAATAAATATTACTCCGAAGGGGCTTCGAAGCTCACGGAGATTATTAACACACCTGGTTACACACCTGAGACTGCCGTAGTTCAGGCGGATCTGCAAAAGGTCATTCAAACCCGTGTCGATCGCGTGATCAACGACACCGCCRTTTTCGGTAAAAGAGAAGAGAAAGACGTGCTTGAGGATCTTCGCCAAGGTAAAACCCTTGCAGCTTCTGCAGCTAACTTGGATCCAGGCGAGCTGAAAGAAAAGATCCTGAAAGTCCTGAGACAGGATCTTGATTTCCAAGTATCCTTGCATCGCGCAACACAAGAAGATGCTGATAAGTACTACTCCGAAGGGGCTTCGAAGATTTCGGATATTATCAACACACCTGGTTACACACCTAGTAAAGCCTAATCGCTATTTGAAAAAGAGCTGTCTCAAAAGGTCAGGAATGGCCTATGAGATAGCTCTTTTTGCTGCGAAAATCAGACAGACAGCCCCCTTATGGACCGGGCACTGTCTGGATGCCATACTAATTGTAAGTAACACCGATTTCTACCATTATTCTCCGCCTCTAGTCCACTTTATCCAAAATAAATGGAATTCCTGACGTTAATTCTACTGAATCCACCAACTTTCGCCCATTACCGACGATTTAGCTGGAGTTTATCCTGCTATTCCCTACCTCAGACCGACGCAGCCCAGAATAACAGTAGATTTCTCTTCTATTTCAATTGCGACAGACATTCGCCATCTGCTATATTCCGCACGTCACATCGAACCTGCCGCTCGAGCTCACGCCTCGAGCGGGTTCACCGCCTCATGGAGCAGCTGCTCCAACTCGGCGGTGTAAGCCGCCTGCTGCGCTTCGTCCCAGCCGAAGCGCCCTGCCATGAAGGCGATCACAGGCGCCTTCCACTGCCTTGCCCACGCGATATCGAAGAAGAGGGCCCCCGTCCGGCGGATGAAGAAATCCACCGGCTTCACAGCCATCTCGCTCTCAATCGCGTACACGAGCGAAGCGAGCACCGAGGCCGGCATCCCCTGGCATTCCGCCTCATCCTTGTACTGCGCCAGCAAGTCTAACACGGCATCCACATTGGAGCCGTATCGCCGCGCCAGCAGCGCAGCCTCAGCTTGAGTCAGCCCCAGCCGTTGGCCCTGGCTGACTTTGCTCCGCAAGAACGGCTCCAGCTTCGCGGAGCCGCCAACATCGCCGCCAGAAATCGGCAGCGTGCGAGTACGGCTCGGCGACAGCGCAGTCGCCGAAACTACGCCCTCCGCCACCAACATGGCGGCGATTTTGTCCACGACCGTCTCCGCCATTTTGCGGTAGCCGGTCAGCTTGCCCCCGGCCATGGAAATAAGGCCGGAGTCCGACACGAAGATTTCATCGCGACGCGAAATCTCGGAAGGATCTTTGCCCTCCTGATGGATCAGCGGGCGCAGCCCGGTCCAGCTCGACTCCACGTCCGCTTCGGTCAAGCCGAGGGTCGGAAACATCTCGTTCGCGGCGCGTAGTACGTAAGCGCGGTCCGCTACGGTAATCCGGGGATTCACGATATCCCCTTTATAATTCGTATCCGTCGTCCCGACGTAGGTTTTGCCGTCACGCGGGATAGCAAACAACATGCGCCCATCCGGCGTATCAAAATAAATCGCCTGACGCAGCGGGAATTTACTCTGATCGAACACCAGATGAACCCCTTTGGTCAGATGAAGCGTTTTGCCCTTCTTGGAGTGGTCCATTTCGCGCAGCGTATCCACCCAAGGTCCTGCTGCATTCACAATTTTGCTTGCGTATAGCGAGTAAGACGACTTACCGCCCTTTTCGCCGACGGCGTCGCCACTGAGCTGATCCGCCACTCGAACGCCAACCAGCTTGCCATTTTCCACAAGTAGCTCTTCCACTTTGGCATAGTTAACGGCCTGTGCGCCAAGCTCGACAGCTTTTTTCATAACTTCGATCGTCAGACGCGCATCATCCGTGCGATACTCCACATAATAACCGCCGCCTCTCAGGTCTTGCTTTTTCAAAAGCGGTTCATGCCCCAGCGTTTCCTGTGGACGAAACATTTTACGGCGCTCCGCTCGTTTGACTCCCGCCAAGAAATCATAGACCCTTAAACCAAGAGACGTAGACAGCTTGCCGAACGTGCCCCCTTTATAAAAAGGCAGCAGCATCCACTCCGGCGTCGTTACATGCGGACCATTTTCGTACACAATCGCACGCTCTTTGCCTACTTCGGCTACAACCTTCACATCCAGCTGCTTCAAATACCGCAGCCCTCCGTGCACAAGCTTCGTCGACCGGCTCGACGTTCCCGCCGCAAAATCCTGCATATCAATCAACGCCGTGCGCAGCCCTCTGCTCTGGGCATCTAGCGCAATACCTGCGCCTGTAATTCCCCCGCCGATTACGATTAAATCAAATGGCTTCTCGGACATGGCTTGCAGCATTTCTTTTCTTTTTAACCCGCTAAAGTTATATGTCATTTCCGTCATCACAGTCATCTTGAAAATCTCCCCTCGCATATGAAAAATAAAAAGCCGCAACAAACCTAACACGCTATCACGTGCAGGCCGCTGTGGCTTCTCCCTTGTCTCCAACCAATTATTAACTTGTTATAAGTATATCATATCATTGCCCAAATTATTTAAAAGCCATCGCGGCTCCTACTGCTTTCTTCCAACCGTTGTACAATTGTTCTTGACGCTCAGCTTCCATCACAGGCTCGAAGGCCTCATCCACCTGCCATTGCGCCGCGATCTCCGCTTGATCTTTCCAAAAGCCTACAGCCAGCCCAGCCAAGAAAGCTGCGCCAAGCGCTGTCGTTTCACTAATGACCGGACGCTCCACCGTAACACCCAGCATGTCGCTCTGGAACTGCATGAGGAAGTTATTCTTCACTGCCCCGCCATCGACCCGCAGCTTCGTCAGCTGAATGCCGGAGTCGTCTTCCATCGCCTGCAGGACATCCTTCGTCTGATAGGCAAGGGATTCGAGTGTTGCCCGGATAAAATGCTCCTTAGACGTCCCTCGCGTCAAGCCGAAAATCGCACCTCGAACATCGCTATCCCAGTATGGCGTGCCCAGACCGACAAAAGCCGGAACGACATACACGCCGTCTGTCGACTCTACACGCTGCGCATACGCCTCGGTGTCCTGCGCCATTTTGATCATCCGCAGCCCGTCACGCAGCCACTGAATCGCCGACCCCGCTACGAAAATACTGCCTTCCAGCGCATACTCAACTTTCCCGTTCAGCCCCCAAGCAATCGTCGTCAAAAGCCCGCTGCGCGAAGGAATCGCATGATTGCCTGTATTCATCAGCATGAAACAGCCGGTTCCGTAGGTATTCTTGGCCATGCCTTTTTCAAAACAAGCCTGCCCGAACAAGGCCGCTTGTTGATCACCCGCCGCACCCGCAATCGGGATCGCCGAGCCGAACAGGAGATTTTCCTGCGTATGCCCATACACTTCTGAAGAAGAACGCACCTCTGGCAGCATGGAAGCCGGGATATCTAGATAACCTAGCAGCTCTTCATCCCACTTCAGCTCATGGATATTATAGAGCAGCGTCCGCGAGGCGTTGGAATAGTCCGTTACGTGCGCCTTGCCGCCTGTCAGCTTCCAAATCAGCCAAGTGTCCATCGTGCCAAACAACAAATCTCCATGCTCCGCTTTCTCTCTTGCACCATCCACGTGATCCAGAATCCATTTGATCTTGGTCCCCGAGAAGTAAGCGTCAATTAAAAGCCCTGTGCGTTCCCGAAAAATGTCGTTAAGCCCTTGTGCCTTAAGTGCTTCACAAATATCGGCCGTCTGACGAGACTGCCATACGATGGCATGATACACGGGCATTCCCGTATGCCGATCCCAGACAACGGCCGTTTCACGTTGGTTCGTGATACCAATGCCTGCGATCTCCGCTGGCTGCACGCCAGATTCCGACAAAACCGCTGCTATGACACCTTGAATCGATAGCCATATTTCATTCGCATCATGCTCCACCCAGCCCGGCTTCGGGAAATGCTGCTTGAACTCCTGCTGAGCTGTGTGCACAATACTGCCTTTTTGATTAAATAGAATCGCTCTGGAACTTGTCGTGCCCTGATCCAGCGAAAGAATATAGGAAGTGGCTTCTGCCATTGTTCTACCTCCGATAGTTAGGATCGTTGATGATACTGCTGCCACAGTTCTGTGTTCGACGTCGTGACGGCTGTCGCTCCAGCTCCTAATGCCTGCTCCACGTCACCTACAGAACGAATAAGTCCTCCTGCAAAAATAGGAATACCCGAGCGTTCCTTCACTTCCTTAATAATGTGCGGAATTACGCCAGGAAGGACCTCAATATAGTCTGGCTGCGTACGTTCCAGAAGGGTGTAGCTTTTTTCAAGTGCGCTGCTGTCCAGAAGAAAAAGCCGCTGAATGGCGATGAGCCCATTCTGTTTCGTTTTCGTGATGACCGTTCCCCGTGTAGAAATGATTCCGGCAGGACGAATGCTTTGGCACAGAAATTCAGCCGCATACTCGTCGTTTTTCAGCCCTTCAATCAAATCCGCGTGCAGCAGCAGCTTCTTGCCGTTTGCCCGGCCCAGATCCACAATGCTTTTCAACTGTCCAATATGGCTGTCCAGCAGCACAATATAGGTATAAGAAGATTTTAGCAGCTTCTCTAAATCCTTCATTTTGCGAATCGCCGGTAAAATCCGTTGCTCCTGCAAAGACAAGCTCATCATCTCCGTTCACTCGTTCCTATGCACGCCCCTTGAGGGGATGACAACAAAAAAACTCACCAAAAGATGTGCCAATTTATATGTAAATGGCAATCCTCTGTGAGTCTCCTGTTCTCCGTCACATGTTATTAACTTACTATCTATTGTACTGACACCTGCTTCACCTGTCAATGAGAGCAGCCGCCCATTCTAAGTCATGTTGATAGCGCCTTGCGTACGGCCAAAATGTATTTGGATTGGTCGAGTGGATTCACGCCCCGCCGCCTCCGCTCCGCTCGCACATCCGGCGGACTTGGCTGATAGCCCCCGAACGATGAGGTGATAACACCTCTGCCTCCGGACATCGCGCTTAGCTTCACTGGATAGTCCAAGGAAGTGGCCACAGGCAGTCGGCCCTCAACAACAAACCGATCACCGCTCAACTGCGGCGGATCAAAGCTCGCCCGCATTTGCACCAGATCGCTCAGCACCTTACCTCCGTAAACCTCTGGAACGGTTATCCGCACTTGCAGCATCGGCTCAAGGAGCGTAGTCCCCGTTTGTGCTAAACCCTGCATGAGCCCCATCGGTGTCGCAACAGCAAAATCAAGCGGATGGGTATGCCATACATGATGCTCCCCTTCCACGAGCGTTACCTTGAGATCGGTAACTTCCCAACCGAGCAGCCCCTGCTGCAAGGCTTCCGGCACACGACGCTCCACTTCGCTCTGGTACTGTACCAGCAATTGATCGGCGCGTACCTGTGATGCATACACCAGCCCGCTGCCCGGCGCCCCCGGTTCAATGCGAAACCGCAGAATGGCCCAGCACGGCTTGGGCATTGTATAAGCAATGAAGCCTTCACCTGGCTGAGAAGGCGTTTCCTTGTAGATCACAGAGGGCTGATCGAACCTTGCGTGCAGCCCAAAACGCGAAGCCAGCAAACTAGTCAGAATCTCAAGTTGGATGGCGCCCATAACCTTCACGTGCAGCTCGCGCTCTTCTTGGAGCCACTGCAAATCAAGCAGCGGATCTTCGTCCGTTAGCTCCTGCAGGGCGGCGACAAGCGCTGGGTACTGCGCTTCACTTTCCGCATGCACCTGCACAGTCAACAGCGGCACTGCGAGCCGTGGAGCCGGCGGCACAGCATCAGGCCGGCCTAGCACATCGCCGATGCGCACTTGCGTCAAGCCGCAGACAGCAGCGATGTCACCGGCTGCGACATAACCGATATCTTCGGCGCGGCGGCCGTCGATTTTGCGAATCTGGGTCACCTTCTCCTCCACGCCTCGCGTGGCATTGAGCACGGTGTCCCGATTGCGGATCGCCCCCTCGTAGAGGCGGACGTACGCCATTCTTCCCATGGTCTTGTCCCGCTCGACCTTGAAGACTACGGCCGAAAGCGGCTGCTCCGCGCTGCCGCTCGGCCCGGGCAAATAATCGAGGATGGCTCCCATCAGCTCCTCGATGCCCAATCCTTTGCTCGATGCGCCGACGAGCAAAGGGAAGGCCTGCCCCTGCCGCGTATATCGCTGCAGGGCTGCTTTTACGTCGCGTGCCAGGATGGGCACGCCTTCGATGTAGCTCGTGAGCAGTTGCTCATCGAGCTCGGATAGCTTTTCGACCGCTGCCGCGAGGTCGAAGCCAGGCGCTCCGGACGCGCCCTCGATCAGCACGTTCTCCGCGCCGCGGAACGTGTCTTCGGCTCCGAGCGGTGCATAGATCGGCACCGCCATGCCCGTGAGCTGCTTCTCTATGTCGCGCAGCACTCTGGCCGCGTCCGCGCCGAMGCGGTCCATTTTATTCACATACAGCAGAGTTGGAATATGGAGCGACTGCAGCGCATGCCAGATCATCTCGGTCTGCGACTGCACGCCTTCAACAGCAGAAACAATCAAAATTGCTCCATCCATCACCCGCAGAGAACGCTCCACCTCGGATAGGAAATCTACGTGCCCGGGAGTGTCTACCAGGTTAATAGACGTATCTTTCCATGTAAAAGTCGTCGTCGCACTGCGCACCGAAATGCCGCGCTCCCGCTCCACATCCATAGAATCCGTTTGCGCAGTGCCGCTATCCACACTTCCTAGAGCGCGGATTCGCCCGCTATGATAAAGCAAATGCTCCGTTGTCGTCGTTTTACCCGCATCCACGTGCGCGAAAATCCCCACATTTCTTCGTGGAATTGCTTGATTCTTGTCCATTTCGTCGGTCATTGAAGTGCTCTGCTCCTTCTATTTACCAGCCTTTGTCTCCCTATTATACTTGAAGAACGGACACCTATGAATTCTTTCTACTAGAAGTGCATCTACGTACATTTACCCGTTCAAATTTTAAGGAGGTAAGCTGCTATGTTGGATATCGATCACTCTAATGAACAAGATCCCCCCGTCTCATCACGTACAACTATCCTGTTACATAAAAAGCATCCTGCTATCCTAGCCCTTTCTGAAGCTGACAACCGTTTGGCCTGCCTTATTCGCCTTGTTGGCGAGCTGACTTTGACACCGAGTTCCTCGCCTTTCGAGTCACTGGCGATGTCAATCATTTCCCAGCAGCTATCCGCTAAAGCGGCGGCTACCATCAAGGCTAGAGTGAAACTAATTGTTCCGGAATTCACTCCGGAGCTTGTGCTCGCCGCAGATGAAGCTGATATTCGGCAGTGCGGCGTTTCCTTTCCTAAGATCCGTTACATTCGTGATCTTAGCACGAAAGTCGTAGAAGGAAACCTGCGTTTGGATGCCTTGCATGAGCTGGATAACGAGGAGCTTCTGAAGCAGCTTACAAGTGTCAAAGGCATCGGCGTATGGACGGCAGAAATGTTTATGATTTTCGCCTTGGGCCGGACAGATGTCATGTCCGTCGGCGATGCCGGTCTCCAGCGCGCAGCCCGCTGGCTGCACCAATTGGAGGAGCGCAAGGACCGCAACTACTTGGGGCAAATCGCCCCGGCATGGTCGCCTTACCGGAGCTTCGCATCGCTCTATTTGTGGCGAGCCGTCGATATGGGCTTCGTGGATTCCGGGCTTCCGGTGGAAGCGTGTCTGGAATCGCCGATCGCCGCGGAAGAGGCGTGAGGTAGTGAAGATGCAAGCGAGCGGCAGTACCTCACGCGACGCCCCTTTCAAAGGGAGGTAACTGCAGGGACTGCCGAGTGCGCACAGCGCTACGGCAGTGAGCAGCGAGGCCTCATTGGACGATTTCCAATGAAAACACCACTGATGCACCTATATTGCTTATTTCATTGGACGAAATCCAATGGAACTGCAATATCCGGTCCTATAGAGGCTCGATTAACAGATCTCATTGGATTTCGTCCAATAGAATCGTTAATCGAGCCTTCAAATCACTGTGTACATTGGATTTCGTCCAATGTACACAACGATACCGACTATACCAACCTTCAATACAGCAAGATTATCCCCCTAATTCGTGCTATTTTTCCAGTTCCAGTAAGCCTTGGCGAATTCTATGCTTGGTTTTGATTAATTTGTTATTGGCRGTTGAGGTGGAAGTTTGCTGTATAGTGAATTAGCGTGATGGGATGGTGYGGGTTTGTAA
>NZ_JBFTQB010000066.1:0-12620 GCF_056398785.1 Paenibacillus sp. 01T422
CTCCTTTGCAGCCTGGCAAGAAATTATGACTCGTCCCAACTTCAAAGGTTTTATTCCGATGACCCGGATCGGAGACGATAATGGGCTGCGCAAAACGGTTGCTTATATCAGTACCTATCCCGTGGAACACAATCAGCCGCTTGCCACGAATGTCATTATGGTCGATCAGTCACGTATTCTTGGTGCTATTCAAAATATGGAGATTTTCAATAAAGGCCACGTCTTTATTTTGAATAATGAGAATCAAATCTTGGCTTCCAATTCGGCGCATGCGCTGCCCAGCGATTTCCCTTACGACAAATTAGCGAACACGCCAAACTTCTATTTTACCGGCTCAGATCATGAGAAATATGAGGTTTTTAACATTCAGTCCCCCCTTTCCAAGTTAAAATATGTGTCCATCATGCCGAGTACGATTTATTGGCAAAAAGCAGCTCACATCCGCAATCTGACGTATATAAGCATGGCGATTTCGCTGCTTGGCGGGGGCATTCTGACTTTCTTCTTTTTACGGCGCAATTATAATCCCGTCCGGCGCCTCGTCCATGCTTTTTCCAAAAAGATGACCCTCGCCTCTGGCGAACGCTATAACGAGTTTCACTTCATACAAGAAGCGGTGGACAGTACATTGCTCGAGATGGCTGATTTCAAAAGCAAAATGGAACAGCAGCGGCACATGGTCCGCTCACATTTCATCGAGAAGCTCCTGAAAGGGAAGCTGGACCGGCATATGCCAATTGCCGAAGCCTTGACCACCTTCGATATGAAGCTGGATCGCAAAGATTTCGCCGTTATGCTGTTTGTTGTTGATAAAAGCTCGCCATTCTTCGGACGGATTACCCATACGTCGGATGAGGATAAGTGGAAGCTGCTCCAATTCATTATTATAAATGTTGTGGAAGAGCTTACGTCCAAGCGGCACCGCGGCTATGCGACGGAGATTGACGACTCAATTGCCTGCTTAGTCAATTTAACGCTGGATAAGGATACGAACGGCAAAGAGGAACTGCTGCGCATCGCCGAAGAGACGCAACTATTCCTCTCCGCTACCTATGACATTCATTTGACGATCTCGATCAGCAGCATACATGAGAAAATATCAAGTGTGCCTCAAGCCCTCTTAGAAGCGTTAGATTCCATGGCCTATAAGCTGGTTATGGGAGGACGGGAAATTCTCGCCTATGATGATTTGCAAGCTAACCGTCCCTGTGAGCCAGCCTCCGGCTACTATTATCCACTGCAAATTGAACAGCAGTTCCTGTATGCCGTGAAATCAGGGGAATTGGAAGACGCTAAGAGTATTCTGGCCGAGATCATGAACAAAAATTTTGAAATCCGTGGGATTTCCGTCTCCTTAACCAAATCCTTAATGTTATGTTTGGTTACTACCATGATGAAAAGCATTAGTGAGACCGGAGATATTCAGGAGAGCTTCTTCATCCGCAATCCCAAGCTGATCGACCGGCTTCTAAACAGCATAACCGTCCAGGAATTGAATCTCTATTTGAACGAAATGCTGGAGCAGGTATGTGCCTATACGTCCGCCAAACGGCAGGTAGCCATGTCGCAAACGCGGCAGAAAGCGCTTCAGCAGCTGGTCGACGAAATTTCTATTTATATCGAACATAATTACTCTGACGCGAATTTGAATGTGACCATGATCGGCAACCATTTTGACCGCAAAGCCACCTACTTGTCGAAACTGTTCAAAGATTATGTTGGTGAAGGTCTGCTGGATCGCATCAATAAAGTCAGGATCGATAAATCCAAGCAGCTTCTGAAGAGCCACGAGCAATCGGTCGGCGATGCCGCGAACGGGGTGGGGTTCAATGATATCAATGCCTTTATCCGTGTTTTCAAAAAGGTCGAAGGCATCACACCAGGAAAGTACAAAGAACTGATTGAAAAGTAGATATTTGGGGCAGCCAATGGGCTGTCCTCTCCTTTTTACAGGCCTATTTTGGCTATTTTGAAGACCCGATTGGATATTTTGTAGAGCATTTCTCAACAATTCAAGAAGCAATTGGATAATTTGCAGATGGTTGTTTTGTAAGCGTTATCATATAGTAAAGGTGTGACAGAGAGCACCACAAAAATTTGCGCAAAACAAAGCAACGACTGCGAAGCCAGCTAGTCTGGCGAAAAACTGAGTAACTCTTAGGAGGTCAATCTATGCAAAAAAACAGAAAAAAAATGTTCACCGTTCTTGTCGCAACAACGTTAATGGGAAGCTTGACTGTCGCTTGTTCGTCATCGAACACGCCAACTGCAGATTCTAGCACGAGTCCGAAAGCGACTGCCGGAGCATCATCCGCACCTGCCGGTGCAGCAGTCACCTACCCGCTCAAATCAGACAAGACCCTAACGTACTGGGGCGAACTGCCTGGCAACGTGACAGGTGTTAAAGCCGCTCACGCAGACATTCCTTTCTTCCAGGATTGGCAGAAAAAGACCGGTGTTCCATTGAAGTTCCTTGCACCTCCTACCAACCAAGGTCAGCAAGCATTGAACGTTTTGTTAGCATCAGGTGATCTTCCAGATATGATCGAGTTTGACTGGCAAGGGGCATTCCCTGGCGGTCCTGAAAAAGCGATCAAAGACGGCTACATTTTGAAATTAAATGATACGATTGATAAATTTGCACCTAACTTGAAGAAATATCTCAAAGAACATCCTGAAATCGACAAACAAGTAAAAACCGATAACGGCAGCTACTATTCCTTCCCATTCATCCGCGGCGATGATTACTTACGTGTCTATCAAGGCCCGATTATTCGGAAAGACTGGCTGGATGAGCTAGGTCTGCCAATTCCTGAGACGATTGACGATTGGTATACGACACTTAAAGCTTTCAAAGAGAAAAAAGGCGCTACTGCAGCCTTCTCCGTTGTCAGTGTTCCTAGGCCTTTCAATGAATTAGGAAACGGTGCATTCGCAGGTGCTTACGGCGTGACACGTGATTTCTATATTGACAATGGCACCATTAAATTTGGTCCAGCTGAGAAAGGCTACAAAGACTTCCTTGCTACCCTGCACAAATGGTATGAAGAAGGCCTGATTGATAAAAACTTCGCAACAGCGGACAGCAAAGCGATAGATGCTAATATGGCCTCCGGCGCAACAGGTGTTACCGTAAATAATGCAGGCGGCGGTATCGGCAAATGGCAGCCGCTTATTACGGCGAAAGATCCAAAAGGCGTACTCGTTGCAGCGCCATATCCGGTGCTCAAAAAAGGCGATATCGCGATGTACGGACAGAAAGATCCATCCTTCTCGCCAGGCGGTATGGTTGCGATCACAGCTTCTTCCAAAAATATTGAGACAGCAGCGAAGCTTCTTGACTACGGTTACTCCGAGGAAGGTCATAATTACTTCAACTTCGGTAGCGAGGGCGTTTCCTACAAAATGGAAAATGGCTACCCGAAATATACCGATCTTGTTATGAAAAATCCGGATAAATTAGCACCGGCACAAGCTCTGTCCCTATACGTACGCGGTAACTACAATGGTCCATTCGTACAAGATAAACGCTACATTGAGCAATATCTAGCTTTGCAAACACAACGTGATGCCGTTACAACTTGGCAGAAAACAGACGTAGACAAACATAAACTGCCACCAATCACAGCTACACCGGAAGAAAGCACAGAGCTTGCCAAAATCATGACTGACCTCAATACCTTAGTTGATGAAATGACACTTAAAATCATTTTGGGCACTGAGCCTGTAGATTCCTTCGACAAATATCAAGAGAAATTCAAGTCTGTTAAACTGAGCCGCGCGCTTGAAATCAAGAAAGCATCCTTGGATCGTTACAACAAAAGATAGATAACAGGCCAGGGGGAGGGCAAACGCCCTCCCCACTTTACTAGAAGCTCGCGGCGAAAGGAGAGATTTCATGCGCAAAGCAGGGCAAGCTACGTTCCAAGTACGCTTCAAGCGCGATTTTTTGCTCAACAAATATTTGTACCTGATGATGGTTCCCGTACTGGTCTACTACTTTGTCTTCCATTATGCGCCAATGTATGGAGCTCTGATCGCGTTCAAGGAGTATACCCCGAATAAAGGTATTTTGGGCAGCGCATGGGTCGGCTTCCAGCATTTCAATGACTTCTTCAGTTCCTACTATTTCTGGCGAATTCTCAAAAATACGGTTATTATCTCGCTTTACTCGCTATGCTTCGAGTTCCCTGCTCCTATTATTTTGGCGATTCTGATCAATGAGTTGACGAATAAAAGGTTTCAGCGTTTCGTACAAACTGTTACGTACATGCCATATTTCATCTCCCTCATCGTTATCGCTGGGATGATCAAAGATTTTACGAATAATGGCGGGCTAATTAATAACTTTCTGACTCATTTTGGCGCCAGTGATACGGCGATGCTGCAGAAGCCTGAGATGTTCCGTACGATCTATATTTTATCGGAAATATGGCAGAAGATCGGGTGGGAGTCTATCATTTATTTAGCGGCTCTCATGGGAATTGATCAGGAGCAGTATGAAGCAGCGAAAATTGACGGAGCCAACAAAATCAAACAAATCTGGCATATTACCCTCCCGGGTATTCTACCGACGATCGCGATCATGTTCATTCTGCGAATGGGGAATCTATTGAACGTTGGTTTCGAGAAAATTATTTTGCTGTATAACCCCAGCACGTATGATACGGCGGATGTTATTTCCTCCTTCGTTTATCGCAAAGGATTGATCGAATTCGGTTGGAGCTACAGCTCCGCGGTCGGTTTGTTCAATTCCGTCATCAATCTGGCCTTGCTCATTGCAGCAAATAAAATCAGTAAAAAAGTAAGTCAAAGCAGCTTATGGTGAGAAAGGAGGGACTGAAGTGAAAACCAGCTACTCAGACAAAGTATTTACTACAATCATCCATATTGTACTACTATTGCTCGTTGTCGTTACGTTGTATCCACTTCTCTACGTCACCTTCGCTTCCATCAGCGATGCTGGGCAGTTAATCACCCACAAAGGGTTCTTGTTCAAGCCATTAGGCTTCAGTATCGAAGCTTACAAAAGTGTTTTCAAAAACCCTGCGATTCTCAAAGGTTACCAAAACACACTCTTCATCCTGGTATTCGGCGTCATAACCAATCTGATCGTTACCTCGTTAGGAGCTTATGTCCTTTCGCGTAAAAATGTCATGTGGAACAATGTGTTTATCTTCGTCGTTGTCATAACGATGTTCTTCAGTGGCGGTCTCATCCCGCTCTACTTGGTGGTCAAAGGCGTAGGCTTAATCGACTCGTTATGGGCTACGATTCTACCTTTTGCCGTTAACACTTTCAATCTGATCATCATGCGTACTGCCTTCATGGCTGTACCTGAAAGCCTTGAGGAATCTGCGAAAATGGACGGTGCCAATCACTTCGTCATCCTATTCCGCATTATCATCCCACTCTCCATGCCGGTTATTGCTGTTATGATTCTCTATTATGCCGTTGAGAAATGGAATGGTTGGTTCTACGCCTCCATCTTCCTGAAGGACCGAGATCTGTATCCGCTTCAGCTCACGTTAAGGGAAATTCTAATTTCGAATAACACCGACTCCATGTCAACTGGTGCCAATGCAGCCGATCAATTTCAAATTGGGGAAACGATTAAATATGCAACGATCATGGTAGCATCCGTGCCCATTCTTGTTTTATATCCATTCGTGCAAAAGTATTTCGTCAAAGGCGTCATGATTGGCGCTGTCAAAGGGTAATTCACAGGAACTATGCGCCGTTCACCTACTTCGTAGGCTGCGGCGCTTTTTCTTTTTTTTGCTTACTTTTGAAAGCTTTAGGCAACAGCAGTTTCTCGTAAGCAACTTGGCCATACACTGTAGGACAGCATTACTCATTCGAGAGGAGAGGCCTACATGAAAGTTGATCTGGGATGCGGCGAGCATAAGCATAGGCATTTTTTTGGCATAGATCGGATCGGCGGCCCTGAAGTGGACATGGTTTGCGATATGAATGATGGCATTCCGCTGCCCGATAATTCCGTTGAATTTGTCATGGCAAGCCGCAGTCTGCCCTATGTAAACGATCTCCTAGCTGTCATGTCCGAGCTGCACCGGATATGTGTCCACAAAGCGATCGTCTGTATTCTATCCCCGTACGCCCACCATTTTCGCCATATGTCCAATCCTCATCTTAAGCAAAAATTCGATGAATATACGCCCCGTTATTTCACCAATCATTTCCACCAACCGCCAGGCAGCCCACTCAGTCCCCTCGTCCCCAGCTATACGGGCAACTCCGTTCCTTTCGATTTCCGGCTGTTGAAAATGGAGTTTTTCTATGAATCTCCCTTTAGCCCACCGCTCTATGAGCAGGATGAATTGGACTTGTTGCTCCAGCTTCAGCCGAACGTCGTGAGTGAAATTATGTATCAGTTCGTTGTTGTAAAAAAGGAGCTCTCTGTCGACGAATGGCAATGGATGTGCAATCAGCAATACCGGGAGCCCCAGTGGGCCGACGCATTAAGGCAGCCTGCCCCGACGGTCGTTGTGGAAGCTTCCATTCCAGAAACGCCTATGCCACTTAATCCTCCGGCCCTGGACTTTTATAGCCATAAGCCTATCAAATCGACCAAAACAATCCTTCGCAGCAAAAAAAAGAAGCCTATATAAATTTGACGTCATAACAAATCTTTATATATTTCTAATCATGTTTTCTATTTCACATCATACCATGTAACCATCGGCCTAAAATCACCAGCCATCACAGCGAACTTCCTTCAGTTATCTTACGAACGGTTCAAAATCTAGGGGGTGACGATCATAGCTCTCGTCGTCAGGTCCACACTCAACGCGACTGGCGCGATCACGTTCACCGGAAATACACTTGGCTTAAGCCGCTCCGATACGATAGGCCAACCGGGAACACAAGACAGTATCGGTGCTTTCACAACCGTGAATACTACGCTGAAATTCGGAACGTATCCCGCAGGAACCACCAGTCTCTACACCTCCAACAGCTCAGCCGCCATACTCACATTTCCCGCAGGAAGTACCGTACTTTATGCAGAGCTGATCTGGGGCGGATCTTATATCAACGGCAATGTTGACCTGAGCGCTGTGATCAACAACGACGTCTCGCTTACGACACCTGCAGGAACCTTCAGCATCACAAACGATGTTGCGACCAGGAATGAGTTTAACCTAGGCACTAGTACTTTCGGGTATTCGCGCACAGCAAATGTCACCACGCAGGTACAGCAAGGAATGGCCGGCACCTACACAGTGGGAAATGTACCAGGTACGATCGTAATTGCTGGCGACCCGACAGCCAATCATTGCGGTTGGACACTCGCTGTTATTTACCAGAATACGAACCTGCCTTTCCGGAACATGTCACTACGCGTAGGTGCCGTACTCGTCCAGTCTACCTCCCCTCCTGTAAACACCACCATTACCGGATTCGCTACACCGGTAACAGGTGCATTAGGCGGTAGAGCGCTTTTCAGCGCCCAAGAAGGAGATGCGAACCGAACGGGGGATCAAGCGTTATTCGGACCCACAACGGCTTCGCTCGTCGCGTTATCCGGAACCAATAACTTTGCCGCCAACTTTTTTGCGTCACAGATCAATAACGATGCAGGAGCACTTAACACAACAGGGACGTTCGGCTCACTCAACCAAATCAATGGAGCTCCCGGATCGAATATTAGCGGAGGCCGTCAAGGCTGGGACATTACGAACGTTGATGTCTCCGCACGGTTAACGAACAATCAATCCTCCGCCATCCTGCAACTGACAACTTCCGGGGATGCTTATGTTGTCAATGCCAACGGCATTCAAGTTGATATTAACGCACCCAAAATTAGTGTGACCAAAAGCGCCAATGTGTCCGGAACCGTCGTGGGCGATACCATCACTTACACGGTAACGACCACCAATTCAGGGACGGCCAGCGCCGCCAGCATCGTCTTATCCGACCCCTTGCCTGCCGGATCAACCTTCGTACCCGGCAGTGTCATCGTAGCAGGCGTATCACGGCCGACCTTCGATATTACAACAGGTGCGCCGCTTGGCTCTCTTGCCTTTGGCTCATCTATCACCGTTTCTTATAAAGCTACGGTCACAAGTCTTCCCGATTCGCAAACGCTGGGCAATACAGCTAATGCCGCTTTCACATTCCAAAGCGTTGCAGGCGGTAATGTTATTTCAGGCGTCATTCCATCGAATACGGTGTCGACTACGGTGTATTCACCGAAGATTGCGATTGTGAAATCCGCAAGCACAGCGAACGGTTCTGTCGGGAGCACGGTAACTTATACCCTGCAAATTGCTAACACCGGGAATACAAGCGCCGTCATGACCGTGACCGATAACATCCCAGCGGGAACGTCTTTCGTCGCGAACAGCTTCAAAGTTAACGGCGTCACCATTCCTAGCGCCAATCCAGTCACAGGTGTAAACATTGGCACAGTTGCAGCCGGCGGAACATCAACGGTCACTTTTGATGTACTGATCAATTCCCTTCCATCTCCACCGCAGCTCGTCAATACAGCGAATAGTACTTACACGTTTCAACCGCCTGACGGTCGCACAATTTCGGGAGCTGCCGGCTCCAATACGGTAACGATTCCCGTCCGTTTACCAAGTGTTGGCGCTGTCAAGAGCACCAGTGTTGTCGACGCGGTTGTCGGAGATACCTTTACATACAGCACGGTGATCACGAATTCTGGCGTAGAAAGTGTCACGAATGTCATTCTCACAGATGCGATACCCCAAGGCGCAGCTTTTGTACCTGGTACCGTAATCGTCGGAGGGGTTTCGAGACCAAGTTCTGCCCCTGCCGGGGGCATCGCCGTAGGTACCATAGCGGCTAGTAGCTCAGTGACCGTCTCTTTTCAGGTCAATGTCACATCTTTGCCCGCTTCCAGTCAATTAAGCAACCAGGCTTCTATTTCCTACAGCTCAGGTACTTTTACGGGAACTACCCTAACCAACACGACTACGACGCCAGTGTTTCAAGCTGTTGTCTCTGTGACCAAGAGTGTGAACAGTACGAATGTCACAGTAGGGGCAACGCTGACCTACACACTTCAAGTTCGCAATCAAGGTAATATCGCTGTTCTACCAACGGTCGTGGATGCCCTATCGCCATCCACTACGTTTGTGACAGGCAGTGTTACAATAAATGGCGTTTCCAGTCCGAGCGCCAATCCTGCAGTAGGCATTCCCACAGGCTCTATACCGCCTTCTGGCACAAGTGGAATTACGTTTCAAGTCGTCGTGCAGAACCTGCCGTCCCCTCCGAGACTTCAAAATCAAGCAACGGCAAATTATACGTACCAACCACCGGATGGACGCACGCTAACCGGCAGTGCCTCTTCAAACACGACGGATATTCCTGTATCCGCCCCCAATGTCGTCGTAACCAAAGCAGTCAATCTATCGTATGCAGCTCTCGGTGAAACACTGATTTACACGCTCAACATCACGAACACCAGCGTTGTTCAAGTTAGCAGCGTCACCTTGCAGGATTCCCTGCCAGCTGGCGTTACGTTCCAGTCAGGAAGCGTGACGATAGATGGTGTGCCTAGATCTGCAGCGGACCCGAATACCGGCTTCTCCATCGGTTCGATTGCAGCTGGCGTCACAACACAGGTCATTTTCCGGGCAACCGTAACTTCGGTTCCAACACCAGCTCAGGCTGAGAATCATGCCAGTGTAAGCTTTACCTCCGGTGTTTTCTCTGGAGCGGCTTTCTCCAACAGTGTTGTCACTCAAATCCAGCAGCCCCTATTATCCATTGTCAAAAGCTCCAACCTGACGCTGGCGGTTCTCGGTGATATTGTTGTTTACAAACTGGAGGTGGGCAATACCGGCAGTTCTCCTGCCAACGTGACGTTAACGGATAATATTCCCGCAGGCACTACGTTTATCGTGAACAGCGTCATCATCAATGACGCACCTCTTCCAGGCGTTGATCCTGTTAGCGGTATTCCGCTCGGCACGCTTGATGTTGGAGCCAAGAAAATTGTTACCTTCGAAGCGACGGTAACTTCCCTGCCAACTCCGCAGCAGTTGGTCGATCAGGCAAGTGCAACCTACACCTTTACACTTTCAGATGGCCGAACGCTCTCTGGCTCTGGCATTTCAAACACGGTTACCATTCCTGTTTCAGCTCCTAACGTGAAGGTGATGACAACTAGTAATGTCACCTCTGCCGTTCAAGGAGACACCGTCACCTATACAATTGTCATTACCAACCAAGGCGTCGAGAACGTCAACAATGTGATTCTTACGAGCATTGCCGATCCGAGCACTTCATTTATTCCCGGAAGCGTCATGGTGAACGGCATATCGTTGCCGAATACCAATCCGTCGACCGGTATTCCAATCGGTACCCTGGCTCCTAACAACCCGGTTACCGTGACTTTTGAGGTGAAAATCACAATGCCAACGCCACAAATTATTAACCAATCTTCGGTCAGCTTTACATCGGGAACTTTCTCAGGCTCATCATCCTCCAATAATGTCATAACTCCCGTTACCCAACCGAATATCACAGCGATTAAGACAGCCAACACGACTAGCGCAACTGTAGGCGACACCGTTTTATACAGCATCGTTGTGTCGAATACAGGCAACCTTGCGGGGGATGTCATTGTCACCGATACAATTCCTGCAGGAACTTCCTATGTAGTGAATAGTGCACAAGTCGATGGGTTGCCTCAGCCTGGCTCAGATCCTGTAACCGGGATTAATGCTGGCACCATCGTACCTGGCAGCTTCAAGACAGTAAGCTTTTCCGTGCTGATTGAAACTTTGCCCAGCCCGCAGACAATCAGCAATATCGCTACGGCTACATACACGTTCACACCGCCGGATGGCCGTGTCATCACACGCTCGGTTGTATCCAATACGGTTACGTTCCCGGTTTCTTCGCCAAATGTGACGGTAACGAAAAGCACGGCTTCTACCGCTTTAACTGTAGGGGATACGATTACGTACAGTACTTCCATTATGAATAGCGGGATTGCCCCCGTAAACAATGTCGTATTCACGGATCAAATTCCTGCAGGTGGCACGTTTGTTCCAGGCAGCGTCGTCATCATCGGCGCCCCACCGCCGGTTGTTCCTCCGAACCCGGCCACAGGCGTTCAGCTTGGCACGATTGCGGTTGGAGCAACGGTCACAGTCATTTTCAATGTGCTCGTTACCTCTGTACCGAATCCTGCACAATTAACGAACCAATCTGCCGTAACCTTCACATCTGGCGCACTCTCAAGCACTACCTTCTCAAATGCTATAACAACACCCGTTTACCAACCCGTTATCGGAGTTCTGAAAGCCGGAAGCACTTCGAATGCAACGGTCGGGGACACTATCGTTTACACACTGAACGTTTCTAACACAGGCAACTATGCGGCATCTACCATTCTTACCGATACGATTCCAGCCGGGACCTCCTTTCAACCAAACAGCGTATTCGTTGGAACGACGCCAGCTCCGGGAGCAGATCCTTCAATCGGCATTGATCTCGGTTCCGTGCAGYCAGGTGCCACGATTCCAGTCTCTTTCTCTGTCGTGATTGATACGCTCCCGAATCCGCAAGTTTTATCCAATACGGGAACAGCTGCTTTCAGTTTCACACTGCCGGACGGCCGGACCTTCAACCGTTCCGCCATATCAAATACAGTAACGATATCTGTGTCTTCACCTAACGTCAGTGTTGTGAAGAGTACAACGGTGACGGATGCCGTCGTTGGCGATATTATTCCGTACACGATAGTCATTATGAACAATGGGATTGAGCCTGTTAGCAATGTTGTATTCTCTGATCCGCTGCCATCTGGAACATCCTTTATTCCAGGCAGCGTCGTCATTGTCGGAGCACCAACACCACCTGTTCCGCCAAATCCAATATCCGGTATTGCGCTAGGTTCCATCGCCACTGGCGGAACAGTTACGATCACCTTTAATGTCAGAGTTATTGCTCTGCCTAACCCTGCCCAATTAAATAACCAAGGTATTGTCAGCTTCACCTCTGGCGCCCTCTCGGCGGTTGCCTTCTCCAACACCATTACAACATCGGTTTATCAACCAATTCTTGCTGCAGCCAAAACGGCAAGTTCAACCAATGCAACAATTGGTGATCTCATTATCTATACGGTAAATGTCAACAATTCCGGAAACTACGCAGCTAGTGTATCCCTTGTTGATCCAATCCCTAATGGGGCCACTTTCCAACCAAACTCTGTCGTTCTAAACGGTATTACGCAACCAGGTGCTGATCCTACTGCAGGTATTCCATTTACTGCACAACCGGGCGTTACTAACACAGTAACATTTGCTGTTCTCATTACTTCACTTCCGAATCCACAGGTATTAACGAATACGGCTACGGCTAACTTCAGCTTTAGTCCGCCAGATGGTCGCGTTATTACGGGCTCAACGAATTCCAATACCGTAACAATTCCAGTTTCCGCTCCGAATGTTGCTATCGTTAAATCAACACCTTCCACCGATGCCGTAGTCGGGGATACAATTACTTATTTCGCCAATGTGACCAATAGCGGCATAGAGGCCATCAATAATGTTCAATTCTTTGATCAGCTTCCTGGGGCCACAAACTTTGTTCCAGGCAGCGTTACAATTAATGGC
>NZ_JBFTQB010000067.1:0-15388 GCF_056398785.1 Paenibacillus sp. 01T422
CGTGATCATAAACAGACTGTGCCAAGCTGATGACTGACTGCAGCGTTGTCTTATCTACAACAGGAACGTCTACGCCAGTAACAGAAACCGTTAAATTGGCTAACAGGGATTCTACTTTTTGGCTCAGCGCATTAGAAACAGCCACGTTGGTCAATTCAAAGTTCACCGTCGCTGATTGTTGAATCGGCTTCGCTCTCCAATTGAACTTGAATACATCTCCGCTTGTTGTTATATCCCCTGCTTCTCCTTCGCTAACCGCTATAAGTCGAATTTGTCCCGGTACATCGGTCGTGGTCTGAGACACTTTAAAATCGGATTTCAACGATTCGGCGGATACATATTCAATGGCATTGGCGTTATAGCTTAAAGTCATATCGGCCGCATATACCGAGGAAGATTCGCTTTCGGACACATTGCTTAAGCCGAAATTAGTAGAGAATGAAGCTCCAGCTTGAATCGAGGTTGGATCGTAAATTCATATCTCCTCATAACACGTTCACTTAGACCACTAAGCAAGTTGCTATTTCGAAAATAGGGAAGAGAAAGGATTCACCTATCTCCTCCATTTCCCGTTGATCATTATCGCAGGATCAGTTTAGCGATGCCTACGATATCCAAAATGCTAATCTTGCCGTCACCATTGAAGTCCGCGCTTTTCGCCTCATTCCAGTCATTGCTGGCTGAAGTCTTCCCGTAATGGACGGCTGCTTTGCCCAAATCTCCAATATCAACGGCGTTATCTCCATTAATATCTCCTGGCGCATGATCCGTAATGATCTGCCCACTAAAAGCTTGTATTGCTTGGTTTAACGCAATGGCCGCATCTTTCAGCTGCTGCTGCGTAGCCGCAGGATCCGAGTAAATCGCTGTCGCAGCCTGGATGGCGGATAATAATGCCGCTTTGGAACCTGCTTTGTACTGTCCAGCTTGAGTTCCTACTATCGCGTGATCATAAACAGACTGTGCCAAGCTGATGACGTTCAGCAGCGATGTCTTATCTGTCGTCGTAACCGCCGTAACCGAAACCGTTAGATTCGCCAGAGCGGCATCCACTTTTTGCCCAAGCCCATTGGAAACAGCTACTTTGGACAGTACCAAGTTCGTTGCCATGGACGGCTGATTTGGTTTCGCGATCCAATTGAATTTGAATATATCCCCGCTTGCCGTTATCACTCCCGTATTCCCTTGACTTACAGCAATAATCCGAATTTGGCCCGGTACGTCGGTCTTGGTCTGAACCTCAGTAAATCCAGATACTAATGGATCTATTGATACAAAATCGATCGTACTAGCGTCAAACACTTGGGTGATATCCGCTGCATAAACTGCCGAATATACGCTACCAGTTACGTTGTTTAAGCCGAAACGGGTGGAGAACGCAGCACCTGCTTGAACGACCGTAGGACCCGTAAGCGTAGCCTGCGGTACGTCCGTTGGCAGTGGTGTCTGACCGCTGATCACGACATAACTGGAGCCTTGAACACCGCTGCTGTCCGTGGCAGTCGCCACCACTTTGACGACTCCATCTTTCTTCGCTGTCAGCAGTCCGCTGTCCGACAGTGTCGCTTTATCGGTTCCTGTCACACCATCAGCTTCCCAAACGCTCCAAGTGACTTGACTGCTGCCACCAGCTGGTAAAACAGTAGCCTGCATTTGCAGCGTGCCATCCTGTGTCGTGATCTTATTCGCCCCGCCTTCGCCGTTCACGGAAATGGTGGTGATCGTCGGAACGTCATCCGCTTCCTTGCTCACTGTTAGTTCCGCTGCAGAAGCGTAGCCACCGTGACCTGCTGTAGCGGAAAGCCTCACATACCTGCTGGCAACCGGYGCAAATGCAACGATCTTCTCACTGCTGTCATCGTTCCAGCTGCCGCTTGCCGCCAGCGTGAAGGATGCTCCATCTACGCTTGTCGAAATCTCATAAGCTGTGATATTGCCATTCGTTTGACCGTCTTGTCGTGGTAAATATTTCAGCTTCGATATGTCATAAGTGCCTCTAAGATCTAGGGTAATCGACTGCGGCATATTCCCCGCCGAGTCCCATGCTGTATGCCAGATCGTCGAAGTGTCTCCGTCGATCGCTTTTGAAGCCGCATTGTCCTTATTAGCCGTCTCCTCGCTAGTTGCCGTGRCAGTCATCTGAGATTGCGGAATAGGTACGGAAGTATCAATCGGAATCGCACCGTAGACGCCGAATTCCCAGAAGCTCGCCCATGCGCCGGACATATTCGTGACCTGTATGCGAACATACCTGGCATTCGCATTGAAATAATCGAACTGCGCTTGCTGTGTGCTTGTTTTTTGCGAGACTAGGGACCAGTGCTCATTATCGTTCGAGACCTCGATTTGATATTCGTAGCTTTTATTAAGTTCCCACTTCACACTGGTACCCGATAAGTTGTAGCTAGCTCCAAGATCAACCTTCCACCAGTGCCCGACGTTTCCGTCAGACGCAGACCAGCGGCTTGATTCATTGCCGTCGTTGCCGGAAGCTGCAGCATTGTCGTTTTGGTAGCTGTCCGCGCTGGCTGGCTTGTTTAACGCAAGGTTAACCGGTTCGCTGTAAACTTGAACTTCTTTGATCGCAGGCATCTCCGTACCGCTGCCCCCTGAGAGCGAATTAACGCTCACCCGAACGTAGCGGATGCCTGTTGCTGCAAATTTGTCAGGGTTCATATCCTGACCCGAGGCTTTCCTGCCTGAGACTTGTGACCAAGTTTCCCCGTTGGCAGAAACTTCGACTTTATAAGTGTAATAGATGTTATCTCTTCCCCACAGGATCTTGCTGCCTGTCAAATTGTAGGAAGCTCCTAAGTCCACTTGCCACCATGCGGGTGCACTATCGCTTGCTCCCCACCACGAGACGTTATTTCCGTCATTCACCTGCGACGGATCGTGTCCACTCATCGAGCTGCTGGCAGTCGCAGGTTTATTCATTGCGACATTGACCTGAGCGGGGTATTGAAGCGCCTGATCTTGAACCTGTGGCACGCCATACACGTTAAACTCCTGGAAGCCGGCTTGCCCAGTTTGAACACCCGTTACTGTCATGCGCACATACCGTGCGTTGGCGGCAAGCGCATTCCGCTCTCTCTCGGACTGTGCCTTCAAACCAAGTAGCGCCACCATCGCTTCCGCCATGTACGAATACGCTTTGGTTAGCAGTGCTCGTTATTTCAGCGGTTCCCGCTAGCAAACCGTTCGCAGTCGCCGTAAGCTTAATAGTTCCCTGCTTCAAGGTAGCTTGGACTAGAGCAGCAGCAACACCTGCTTCCACCGCGACAGGATTCGCGAAGATACGCGTTTCACCGTTGCCGATAATTCCGCCTGGCCCGTTCAAGCTTAATGAAACGGAAACGTTGTTCGACGGAACGATGTTATTGTTGGCATCCCGAACCGTTACATAAGCCATAACCAGATCGGAGCCGTCAGCAACCAGACCTTTGCCTTTCGTATCAAATTCAACGGACAAGTGATGCGGTTGTCCCGGTGTACTTACCGAGTGAGACGCAACGACGACGCCGTTAATCAGTCCATCCGCCCGAAGCGTTCCAGACTCCCAAGGCACGCTGCTGAACGTAAACGTAGGATGCTTCACATACGTTAATCCGCTGTCGGGATTTTGTGTAGCAATGAGCCTGTCGTTCAGATACAGCTTGACTTGCTCCGCATTGCTGGCTATTGTAACGTCTCTCGGCGAGGTTGCCGTCCAATAGTTGGCGATAAACACCATCGGTCCGGAGTCGACGCCGCCAAGCCTCAAATTAGGATCTCGCTGGCTTTGGAAGAAATAATAATTGAACTTCGGATACCGATCGACGTCCGCGAGACCCGAGTAGGCCGGGTCAGAATCCATTCCCCGGTTATTATCGTAAAAGCTCCATATCGCGTTCCCAGCAATGCGCGGATTGGCATTGAGACCTGCCCAGTCGAAGTAGCCGTCTCCATTCAAAGCCTTTTGACGCAGGATAATGGAGTTGATCATATCGGTTTCGCCAACTTTTCTGACTGATCGATAGCCAGTCGGACTCGTGGCGCTTTCCGACCAATCGTCTCCCCATTCTCTTGTAAACAACGGTTTGAACGCCGTATTCAGCTCTTTGTAGTTCACATCATAAACTTCTTTTCCCCAGAATCCATATTCTGCGGACGTATACGTCTGATCGCCCGGATATTCTTCATGGGTAGCATTATGGGCATTTTGCGCATATTCCTGCGAATACGTTGTTTCATTCAGGCTGGATTCCCACATAATAATGCTCGGATGATTCCTGTCACGGCGAACCATATCCCTGATCATTTGATAAGATCTTTCCTGGAATACGGAATCACCGAAAAATTGCCAACCCGGCGTAGGTTCGATGACCGTAAGTCCTAGTTCGTCGGCTGCATCGAGGAAAGCTGGATCCTGCGGATAGTGCCCTGTACGGACGTTATTAAAGCCGCCTTCTCTAATCTGCTTGGCATCGCGATACTGCCCGGAATTCGGCAGGGCATTCCCGACATACAGATACTCTTGGTGCCGATTCGCACCATTCAGCATCAACTTTTCGCCGTTAATAAGGAAGCCTTGATCGGCTGTAAATTGAATTGTTCTAATCCCGATTCGAGTCTTATAGCTGTCAACAAAGCCATTTCCATCGCTGACGGCGGTATAAACCGTGTACATGTTCGGGTGATCAGGATGCCAAAGCTTAGGATTAGCAATCGTTGTCGATTGAACGAACGTATGATCGCTTCCCGAGCTTATTTGCTGTGCATTGCTCACCATTGTGGCAACTACTTGATTGTTGCTGTCTACAATCGTCGTTTTGACGCTGGCGTTTTTGGCAGCAGCGTATTCGTTAGCAACGTTCGTTTTCACTTGCACCGTCGCTTGCGAAGCACTGACCGACGGGTACGTGACAAAAATCCCACCGTCCGCAACTTTGTTCGCGAATACCGCATCGGTAACATGCAGGTTATCCATAACGTGAAGTTTAACGTCTCTGTAAATGCCGCCGAAGTAGGCAAAATCCAAATCTTTTTGCGGCTTGCCCGGCGGCGTTTGTGGGTCGTCCCTGTTGTCAAGCTTCACCGCAATGACATTCGGTGTGCCGTCCAAGTGCACATAGTTCGTAATATCTACCGTAAACGGCGTATATCCGCCATGATGGATACCAAGATAAGTGCCGTTGACCCACAATTCCGTGTTGGTCATTGCAGCTTCGAACTCAACGAACAACTTTTTGCCTGCATAAGAGTTGTCCAACGGAAAATGTCTCCGATACCAGCCGATGCCTTGATAGCTCTGATTGTCGCCTCCATTAACTTTAGGTTCCAACCGCACGCTATGAGGCACATTGACGCCCTCCCAGCCAGTATCGTCAAAGCTAGCTGCTTCCGCTCCGCTTACATCCCCACGATTGAACAACCAGCCTGTATTGAAGTTCAGTTCCAGCCTGCTTGTCGGGTCGGGCGTGTATTGCCCCTGCCCAGAGTGGATGATCGAAGCCCTAAACGCTTGAAGCGCACTATTCAAAGCATCTACTGCTTGTTCGATTTGCTGCTGCGTGGCTGCGCTGTTATCCACGACTTGCTGCGCCGCATCAATAGCCGCTTGCAGCGTTTGCTTCGAGCCGGCCGAGTATTGACCGTCTCCGCGGCCTTCAACTGCGCTATCGTGCTCGTTTTGTACGTCGGCGACGAGCGCGACAAGCTCTTGGTTGGAGACAACGTCTGCTTCCTTGCCCACATGAATCTCTGCAGCAGAAGCGAATCCGCCATGCCCAGCTGTTGCGGTAAGTCTCACATACCGGCTTGTCACCGGCGCGAATGCAGCGCTTTTCTCTATGCTGTCATCGTTCCATGTTCCGTTTGTCACCGGCGTGAAGGAGGCTCCATCTACGCTTGTCGAAAGCTCATAAGCCGTGATATTGCCGTTGGATTCGCCATTCTGCCGAGGTAAATACCTTAGCTTCGAAACGGCATAGGTACGACCCAAATCCAGCGTAATTGACTRCGGCAAATTCGCCTTGGGATCCCATTCCGTATGCCAGATCGTCGAAGGATCTCCGTCAATCACGTTGCTCGCCTCGTTTCCGCTGCGATGGCTGGTGGATAACGCCGTCATTTCGCTTTGCGGAACCTCGTTCGGATCCGTCGCAGCAGGCACGTAATTATTCGTCCGCGTAATGGTGAATCCTTGGCTCTCATCGACCGTATCCGTACCTGCGATCATCCGGTTGAAGTTGATTTTTTTATCGGCATTACTTTGCGTAAAGCTGTTCCCCGTCACGGTGACAGCCTTGGAGGCATCCAAAGAAAGCTCCAAACCGCCCTGATCTGCCGTATTATTCGTAAATGTAAACCCGTCTACACTCTTGACATAAATGTCGGTATTACCGCTTGCTTGGCTAAAATGGTTGCCGTCTACCACGATATGGCTATTCACAGTTTGATCTGGATTCGTTAGGGACGTGCTCGGCTCTACACTAATCACCGCGTTCCCAATGTTCGTAAACGTATTGTTGCGAATGATAACGTCCTTCACCATACCGGATTCGTACCAGCTATTTGCATCGTGGGCAATCAGGATCGCACTCATAGGCATGGCGTTAAACGTGTTGTTCTCGATACGAACAGCACCGCGCGTCGTCGTGAGAACGCCCCTTGTCGGGACCGTTTCAAATGTCGAATTCGTAATGGTGATATTCGGCGTCCATGTCGCATTTTCTACAACATAATCATTTGCTGTTATCGTAACAGGCACTGGTTTATCCAATGTAAGGAGGATTTGCGTATCGTCAACGCGCGTCACACCCGTAACCACTGCACTTTGCTTCGAAAGAAGCGTCGACTTATTGATGTATTCAATCGTATCCCCTACGGCAAAAGCGTCGAAGCCCCAGCTCTCGTTATGCATGAACTGAACTTTCACTTGATTGGATGCCGGAATCTGCACAATCTGCAGATGGGTGCCGTGAACATTAATGGCATCGTCATGCGCTCCGGCAAAATGGGAATTCGTCACCTTAATATCGCCCTTGCTGCCCGAAACTTGCAGGAAATCGGCCATTGACGCATTCGTCCGCCCGCTTCCTGCTTTCGGTGCGAAATTCAACCGATCGAGCGTCAGATTCTCACTGTATTGGCTGATAATGCCTAGTCCTGGCGCCGCATAGAAATTGACATCTGTCCATGCGATGTCCTTGCTTCGATAAATCAGCGCGCCTTCTTCTCTGCGAGTTGTGTCTCGAAGTTGGAATGTGTGGCCCACCTCAAAATTCAGTTTGCTCGCATAGTTGAATTGCACCACACGATTGCCTAGATCCTGCGCGTAGGTTACGCTGTCCAGCGGATTGCCAACCCGCCAAGTCAGTTTCGTAGCAGGATCGTATTCTTGAACGGCTTTCACATTCTGAGTTCCGTTCTGCGTCCAGTTTTCTTCGCCGAGCCATGATAATTGATTATTTTGAATAACGTACCAGGAATCTGGATGAATGCTTGCTTTCATATAATTGCTGCCAACCTCGGTAACGGTCATTTCCGATACGACGGGGCGGTTAAAATCCACGTTGATCCCATTCATCTTGACATTCATTGCATGGTCGAACACCATAGGCGTCATAACGCCGTGGAACAGCAGTGTCGAGCCATTACCGCGGATCGTAAGATCGTTAATGTCTTTAAATAAAAGACCTACTTTTCTTTGTCCGCCTGGTGTCTGCTCGGACGTGGTCGTGTTCGAAATATAATACTGTGCATTCGTGGCTGTCCCAGCTCTAAAATGATAAGTCCCCGCCGGGAAGTCCAGAATAACCGGCTTCGGTGCCGCCTTTGCAGCTTCGATAGCGGCTCTTACCGCGTCCCCGGCGTCATCGCCTGTGTAGCTAAGGGTGATGACGGTATGATTAACCCCATTAATCGTTTCCGTACTTTGACTGAAATAATTGCCTGGGTCCACTCCTTTGTCTACCCTCGATTGGATGTCCGCACGGTCGATCGATAAGAAGGAGTTGTTCGCGCCGGCATTCTTCTCTCCGGTCACCCGGATGCGCAGCACGTGCYCTTGATTCGTCAATTCTTTACTTTCAAAGATCAGCTGCTGATCAGATCTCGTGGAAGCGTACGTGTCGACCAATGTTTCAGGACCGTCATCAATCGAGATCGCAGCGATGCCTTGATTGTTGTTTTTTGCCCCGTTCAGCTGTACCTTCGTTCCGGTAAAACGCAAGAGCGCATAAGCGTCCGTCGTGTTCGAATAGTGATTGTCACGGCTGTACGCACCTGATTCGGAAGAGCTATAGCCCCATCCTGAACTATATACAAACTGATCAGTGCCTGCCCCAGTCGCATTATCGTTCACCGTTCTGTCGAAGGAGAACTGGAATTTCTGATTGCTTCCCGTGCCGGCTGTGCGTTGTACGAATTGCACACCGCCTGTTGCGCTGCTTCCTGGAATTTCAATCACTTTGCCGCTGAGCCGGTTCTTCAATTGATAGTAGCCTTCGCCGGCATCCACAACGGACCATTCATCATTATAAGTTGCATCATTCGTGTAGGATGCCTGAATGATCCCCGCACCATCTGCTGCCGAGGCGTCTTGTACGGCAAGTGCTTTCGAGCTGCTTTTCGAAATGATTTTGTAGTATCCAGGCGACGTTTTTACAAACTGCCACTGCTGATTCAGCCCTGTGCCTGCAGACCATTGAATGATCTTAGCGCCGTCTGAACTGGAGCCTCCATTCACGTCCACGCGAAGCTGGCTGTTCTGAATCGTAAGGTTAAACGTTTTCTGATCAAACAAATCACGTTCTACGATTGGAATCGCGTTGATCTTATACGTATCCCCCACGTGGGTATCAAAAGAAATTTGATTACTGTTGTCTGTCGTATAAGAGATGGTTTGTCCCAATTGATTCGTGACGATTGCCCCAGCAATGCTCGGGTAAGAAATAATCGCGCGATTGCCTTGGTTAGATTTAACGCTAATGTCTGTAGCTCTAGCATTTTTCCAGTCCACGCCAACCTCAAAACCTCCGCGGGCTACCAGGCCTGCGTAACTTCCTTTGGGCCAAGAAGCAGGAAGCGCCGGCAAAATGTCGATATTGTCCATATGGCTTTGCAGCAGCATCTCGGACATCCCGGACGTTGCGCCGAAATTTCCGTCAATTTGAAACGGTGGGTGAGTGTCGAACAAATTTTTCAACGTACTACCCGTCAACTGACCTTCCAAAATCGTATGAGCATGCGTACCATCTTGAGCACGCGCCCACATGTTGATTTTATTGGCCTTACTCCAGCCCGTACCGTCATCCCCACGATGCTCCAGCGTTACTTTGGCCGCATCCAGGAGAGCTGGTGTAGTTTTATTAATTTGTTTACCTGGATAAAGCGCCATTAATTGGGATAAGTGACGGTGTGTATTATTGGGATCGTCAATATCCTGCTTCCATTCCTGAATTTGACCGTAACTTCCGACTTTGATCGGAGAAAGCTGATTTAGCTTGCTCTGAACTTCGGCGCGATAAGTCGCATCAACGCCCAACGTTGTGCTTGCTTCCAAGTAATTGGTGAACAGGTCGTATACGAGCTGCTGGTCAAACGCACAGCCCGTGCTGATCGATCCTTGTTCCGGCGAATAACATGGCGAGGATACCAATGTCCCATCCATGTCGGTCACCAAAAATTGCGTCCAAAACTCAGCCGTTTCTTTCAAAATAGGATAAACACGCGTGCTTAAAAGATTGACATCTCCTGAAAACTTGTAGCTTTCCCAAATGTTATTCGCCACGAAAGCGTTGGCAGACGGCGACCAGCCCCAATCGTATTCCCAACCAGGGGCTGTAAAGCCGAATGGGTTGTTCATCGTTCCGACCGACCAGGCTCCCGTCACGCCATAATGCTTCTCGGAGGATATGCGGCCCGGAATGCGCAGCGATTCCACATAATCGATCAGTGGCGTCATCGTCTCCGAGAGGTTCGTGACCATCGCTGGCCAATAATTCATTTGAATATTGACATTAAAGTGATAATCGCTGCTCCACGCCGGCGCATTGGAGTTGTTCCATATGCCTTGCAAGTTAGCCGGGAGCGTGCCTTCACGGGAAGAAGAGATCAACAGATAACGTCCATATTGATAAAACAGCACTTCGAGCGCCTTGCTCTTCGTTCCCGCATACGTAGCCAGCAGTTCGTCCGTGGGAACGGTTGGCTTCGCCTCGCCCAAATCTAATTTGACGCGATCGAATAAGGACTTGTAGTCCTGCTTATGATTCGCCAACAGTGTATCGTAGGATTTGCTTTCCGCCGCATCCAGAATCGCCATTTCCGCACTATGCGGATCCGCGCCCGTATAAGTCGGATAGCTATTGGCATAGTCCGTGCCGAGTGTCGAAAGAATGGTAAGTGAGTCGGCATTCGCAACGGAAATCTTGCCATTGCCCGGCGTTTGGGTTCCTCCTTCATTCAGAACACGGAAGTTCCCTTCATACAGCATATTGTTATCGCTCACATGACCCCGGATCTGGATCGTGTTACCACTCGTCGTTACAACGCCTCCCTGCGCGCTGGTTGGACGTAAATCCAGAGAGAGCTTTCCAKGCTGACTAGCTGTCAGGCGTGTTGCCATCACTTTATCCGGATAGCTGACAAAGTATTCGCGCGTATACTCGACACCATCCACTGTATACTTCACACGGGAGACGGCGTCTTCGATATCCAGCTCACGACGGTAATTAGTGGTGTTAACTGGTTTAGACATGGCAAAATCCAAATACAAATCGCCAAACGATTGATAATTGCCAAAACCATTATTAATGCCTGTTAAATAGGACTCTGCTTCGGTATGTGCACCGTTAACGTCGCCTGCACGCAGTTTCGAACGAACACTTTCCAAATGATCGGCAGCTCCATCCCGATTACCGTACGTATACGAAGATGAAGAACCTGGACCCCCGGTCCATAATGTCTTCTCATTTAATTGAATACGTTCCTGTTCGACTCCGCCAAACACCATGCCGCCCATAAATCCATTTCCGATCGGAAGCGCTTCGGATTCCCAATCTGTAGCCGGCTGCCGATACCATAGAGACAGCTTGTGGTCAGGCGCAGAGGAAGATGTGATTGCGGGTCCARCTGCTTCGGCGAGTGGGACAGGCATAGACGTTGGGAGAAGCAAGCCTGCTGACAGCAGGCTTACCATAATTCGCTTTGACATTGACTTTCTTTTAATAAGGGGCATGTTTGGCTCCTCCGTCTTTTCTTGGAGTGATTTTCCAATTGATCAATTTCGCATAAATGTATAGAAAAATAGGAAGGAGACTTTGCGAAATAAAAGCTCCTTCCAAGGAAGATGTTTCGTTTTTAGTTCATCAAGTACGAGCTTCCGTCGTTATTTCAATATCAGTTTGGCGATACCCACGATATCCACAATGTTAATCTTGCCGTCACCATTGAAATCCGCGCTTTTCGCCTCATTCCAGTCGCTGCTAGCCGAAGTCTTTCCGTAATGCACGGCAGCTTTGCCCAAATCGCCAATATCGATGGCGTTATCTCCATTGAGATCTCCTTGCGCATAAAGGGTGATGATCTTCCCGCTAAAAGCTTGTAAGGCTTGGTTTAAAGCATTGGCGGCTTCATCTAACTGCTGCTTCGTAGCCGCAGGATTCGAATGAATGGCTGTGGCAGCTTGGATGGCAGATAGTAACACCACTTTGGAGCCTGCTGTATATTGTCCGGCTTGGGTCCCTTCCACTGCGTGATCATAAATGGACTGTGCCAAGCTGATGACCGTCTGCAGCGTTGTACTATCTGCTGCTGTAATCGAAACCGTTAGATTTGCTAGAGTAGCATCCAACTTCTGCTCCAACCCGTCTGCAACAGCTACTTTGGTCAGTACCAGATTCGTTGTCTTGGATGGCTGATTTGGCTTCGCAATCCAATTGAATCTGAATACATCTCCGCTTGCCGTTATCGCTCCCGCACTTCCTTGGCTCACAGCGATAATCCGGATTTGACCCGGTACATCGGTTTTGGTTTCAACGTTAGTAAATCCAGAAATTAATGGATCTACGGATACAAAGTCCATGGCGTCGGCATCAAAAGTTAATGTGATATCTGCTGCATATACGCTGGCTGTGACATTGTTTAAGCCGAACTGCGTCGAGAAAGCAGTGCCTGCTCGAACGACCGTCGGCCCCGTAAGCGTGGCCTGCGGCACGTCCGTCGGAAGCGGTGTCTGACCGCTGATCACGACATAGTTGGAGCCTTGAATACCGCTGCCATCTGTAGCTGTTGCTACGACTTTTACGGCCCCGTTCTTCTTGGCCGTGAGATCACCATTTGTCTGGATGACTGCTTTATCTGTTAGGGTTACGCCATCTGTTTCATAAACAGCCCATGTTACAGACTTGTTCGTAGCATTGGCAGGGAGCACCGAAGCTTGTAATTGAAGGCTTCCGTCCTTTACAGTAATCGTCGTCGCCGAACTTGTGACAGCTATCGATTGCACATTAACCTGCCCGATCTGTGTTTCTGTAACCGTAACGTTTGCTACAGCAGGTATGGCTGTGCCATCTACAGCACCACTCACGATAAAACTGCCAGCTGTTGCATACGTAGACGGATTTATTGGATCCCACTGAACCGACTTAACGGCAGTTGTCCCATTGTTATACATAACTGTGACACTCGCAGGCAGTACCGGCGGAACACCCGCATCCGTAACCACATTTACTGGCATAACTCCCGAAATTACTGGTGCCGCTTCAACAGTCAGCTTAGTCAGCTTAGCATCCGCCCAATCCCCGTGATCCTCGCTGTTTCCATTGCCGGAATCGGTCACTTCCAATAGAAGCTGCTTATAACCTTTCACATTCACCTTCACAAATTTGGCGTTTTGCGACTCCCACATTGTGCTTCCAGAGTAAAGGGATTCAATCGTGTCATCATTCTTCACTCCTGATATTTTGAACTGTATCGAGCCGCTGTTGCTTCCACCGTTCACTTCCTTGTCTACACCGATAAAGGTCGAAAAGGTTTCATAATCTGCACCAGTAAGATCATACTTGATCGTTGAATTGGCGTGAGTCCCAAGCCCTTTGGCAAAGGAGAGATCTTCAGCCCCATTCTTCAATATGATCGCATTACCGCCAATGCTCTTGTCTTTCTTAACAGCCAGCCAGCCTGAGGATGCATTTAGCCAGTTCAGATCGCTCAAATAGTCAACTTCAGGCAATTCTTCCTTCTGTTCGGACTTGCCTTCCGCAACTCGAAACGTCGCATTGGCCCAGCTTGCATGATCCTCGCTATTATCGTTATCGCTCTGTGTAACAACAAGTTCCACGATGCTTGCGCCAGCTACACGAACATCGACTGGTTTAGCCACGTCAGTAACCTTCATAACACCGCTCGCAAATTTCTCTACGCCGTCTACAAGCACCTTGAATTCCACGTCGGCGTAAGACGGCGATTTGGCCATTTCTTGGTCGACCCCGACAAGAGCGGTGAAAGACTCATAATTTTTATCGGAAATGTCAAACATAATTCTCGACTCGGCATGTACGCCAAAACCTTTCTCGTACGTTACAGCGCCGCTATTGCCCATTAGCCTTATCGCATTTCCGTCCAGGCTTTTGTCCTTCTTAACAGTTGACCAGCCTGAGGATGCATTTAACCATTCCAGGTCGCTCGCATAACGATCCACCAGCTCAAAGTTCAGCGTGTAGACTTCCTGTGTCGCTCCACCGTCTGCTGTAGCTGTGATGGTCGTCGCGCCTGGCAAGCTGTCGGCAGGGTCGATAACCAACTGAACGTCTTCAGACGCTTTGTCCACTTTAACTGTTGGAACTTCCAGGTTTTTTTCTCTCAAAACCGTCAGCGTCGCCGTGCGATTCTCGGAATTAAGGCCTTTAACCGGAACTCCGTTCACTTTCACATTCTTAATTAGAGAAGGCAGGCTTTCCACTTTCCATAATTGGCTGTCGCTTCCGGTATACGTGTTTTGAACAACCGGATTTCCGTCAGCGGTAGAACCGTTGCTATTTTCCATTGCCAACTGACTGTTTACGTTAGTAATTTTGAAATAGCCATTGCCAACATTCGAGATGGCCCACTGCTGGTTAATAGCCGAAGGATCTGCAGCCGTTTCAGAATCTGTCCATTGAATGATTGGCTTTCCAGCCGATTTACTGGCGCTTGGAACATCCATAACTCGTTCGCTTTGTTTATTGACAATCTTATATTTGCCCAGACCCAAATCATCGATAGTCCATTTCTGATCCAGCGCACCCGATTCGGTTCGCCCGGCAACAGCCGCTCCATTCTCTGGTGAATTCCCAACTCCCATTGCTTTCCCGGTCGCTTTATTCACGATCCGATACGACGTGTTAACATCAAAGGAGTCAATCCCCGTCCGAGTTGGAATTTCATTGGTGTAGGAGCCAACTGCCAGCTCGCCTGCAGCAGCGAAGCCTCCTACGGCAGCATTCACTTCTAGTTTGACATAGCGTGCTGTTTGTGATGGGAAGGTCACACGTTTCATGGTCTTGTCCCCATCCCATGTACCGCTTGTAAAGGATGTGAAGTTCGTTCCGTCCTCGCTCACGTATAACGTATAGGAAGTGATCATGCCCTGTGATGAATTTTGCGAAGGCAAGTAATTCAACATATTTATGTTGTTGTACGTGTATCCCAAATCCAGGGTAATGGATTGAGGCAGAGAGGTGGTGGTTTGCCAAACCGTCTCAACGTAAGTGTTTACATAATCCATAAGACCATCAATCGCATTGCTCGCATTCCCGCTAGTAGCCGTTGCTGAATTCGCTGTAATCGGATGCTCCATCACGATTGGCTGTTGCGGCAGTGGAGGACGAGATGCATTCGGCGACCATGCTTGTCCAATCTCCGCCAATCGATTGACTACGTTATTATCCAACTCCCCATCCGGGTTCGGTGAAATGTTGAGTAAGAAATTTGTATACCGTGGTTCCAAATAACCGAGATGATCCTGCACAATATTCTGCACGCTTGCCGGCTCTGTATTCGTCATCCAATTGTGCCAGAACCATTGACTGGAAACTAGCGGCATGCCCTGGTTAGCGGCAAACGTATTGTTGGAAGGTGCCCAGACGTCCTTAGGTTCTTCAAAATAAATGATGTCCTCATCCCATGGCTGCGTTTGTCCATTGTGATCCACAATAAGAATATTAGGTTGTAAGCGCTTTATTAATTCGCGAATTTCTTGGTAGGGAACTTCATTATGACCCATCTCCCAGGCCCAGCCGTCGATAATCAAAACCGGAATTTCGCCGTAATTCGTCAGCAACTCGGTTAGTTGCCCTTTAATAAACTCGATATCTGCTCTGCTGACGGAGCCTTTCTCAATACCTTGCTGACGATCCCAGAT
>NZ_JBFTQB010000068.1:0-12532 GCF_056398785.1 Paenibacillus sp. 01T422
TCCCAGGAGGTAGTTAACAATGGCAAGAGTCAAGGGCGGATTTATTCGCGCTCACCGTCGTAAGAAAATTTTGAAATTGGCAAAAGGTTATTTCGGTTCCAAACACCGTTTATTTAAAACAGCTAAAGAGCAAGTAATGAAATCTTTAGTGTATGCTTACCGTGACCGTCGCCAAACGAAACGTAATTTCCGCAGACTGTGGATCACTCGTATCAATGCAGGCGCTCGTCAAAACGGTTTGAGCTACAGCAAATTGATGCACGGCCTGAAATTAGCTGGTATCGACATCAACCGCAAAATCTTGGCTGATTTGGCTGTAAATGATGCTAAAGCGTTCAACGATTTGGCAACAGCTGCAAAAGCAAAAGTAAACGCGTAAGCTTCGCTTCGCGTTCTGGAAGCTTGTCCCCGCAAGGGGGCAAGCTTTTTTTATTTTAACAGGCACTCTCGTGGGATGAGTTTTCTTCGGACCAGATGTGATAGGTGTAGTTAGGCTCAAGAAAGGAAGAGGCGAAAATCACAGCGCCGACAAGTATATTCACTCACTTTCGTTTGTTTTATTCGATATACTATTGACTAATGCTTCGGGGATGCATATAATAATCTCTAATATCATCTTAACGGATGGTGTTCACGAATAAATCGGCTATGAAGAGGAAGAAGTCATAAGGGCACTTATGCGCAGAGAGCGTTGGAATTGCTGAAACCATCGCCTTAATCCCTTACGTACGAAGTCACCTCGGAGCTGTTTTCCTGAAGACTTATGGCATTGTCTGTAAGCACTAGGGAGAATCGGAAAAGCACACGTTATAGTGCTGAGGGTATTGTTCTAGGCGAACATACCTGCTAAGGCTGTATGCTGTGAGGCATGTAGCAAATTTGGGTGGTACCACGGAAGCTTAAACCCCTTTCGTCCCGTTTAACACGTTACATGCGTGTGCGGGATGAACAGGGGTTTTTCTTATTTTCTAAGAAAGCTCGATGTATAACATGGACTTATTTTTTGAGAGGAGGATCACAATGAATGTTCAAACTGAACCAAAGAGGTCAAAAGAAGAACTGATTGACAAGCTGATGAAGCCGGACCTGATCACAGGTTCTGAGATTTTGCTAAGAAGCTTATTGCTGGAGGGTGTGGACTGCGTCTTTGGATATCCGGGCGGCGCTGTTCTGTACATCTACGATGCGATGCATGGCTTTTCCGATTTTAACCACCTACTGACAAGACATGAGCAAGGAGCCATTCACGCTGCCGATGGATATGCACGTTCCACAGGCAAAGTTGGCGTATGTATCGCTACATCAGGACCGGGGGCTACGAATCTCGTCACTGGGATAGCTACCGCCTTTATGGATTCTGTTCCACTCGTCGTTATTACAGGGAACGTTGCAACGAACTTTATCGGTACGGATGCTTTCCAAGAGGCAGATATTACGGGGATTACGATGCCGATTACGAAACACAGCTACTTGGTTCGTGATGTAGAAGATCTGCCGCGCATCATTCATGAAGCGTTCCATATTGCGAACTCAGGTCGTAAAGGTCCGGTTCTCATTGACATACCAAAGGATGTCTCCGCTCATAAAACGATATTTAAGCCGGTATCGGATGTAAATATCCGCGGCTACAACCCGACAGTTCAGCCTAACAAGCTGCAAGTTGACAAATTGCTGAAAGCAATCGAAGAAGCAGAACGTCCAGTGATCATCGCTGGCGGTGGCGTTGTCTATTCAGATGCTTCCAAAGAGCTGATCGAGTTCGTCAATGCTACACAAATTCCGGTAGCAACTACACTGCTCGGACTTAGCGGATTCCCAAGTGCACACGAGCTATGGCTCGGTATGCCGGGGATGCACGGGACGTACACGGCGAACACAGCCATTCAGAATGCGGACCTCCTGATTTCCATCGGTTCGAGATTCGATGATCGTGTGACAATGAACTTGAACGGTTTTGCACCAAAGGTGAAAACAATCGCACATATCGATGTGGATCCTGCGGAAATCGGCAAAAACGTGAAAACGGATATCCCGTGTGTTGGCGATGTGAAAGCTGTTTTGGCTCTAGCCAATCTCAAAGCTAAGCCTGCAAAAAGCGAAGCATGGATTGCTGAAGTTCAAGCTAACAAAGAGAAGTTCCCGCTCAAATACGGTGATACAGAAACAGAATTGAAGCCACAATACGTTGTTGAAATGATTAGCGAAACAACGAAAGGCGAAGCAATCGTTACTACTGACGTTGGTCAGCACCAAATGTGGGCTGCTCAGTTCTACAAGTTCAAGAACCCTCGCTCCCTGGTAACGTCCGGTGGACTTGGTACGATGGGCTTTGGATTCCCGTCCGCGATCGGCGCGCAAATGGGGAACCCGGATAAACTGGTTGTATCCATCAATGGTGACGGCGGCGTTCAAATGTGCGCGCAAGAGCTTGCGATCTGTGCGATTAACAACATTCCGGTGAAAATTGTTATTTTGAATAACCAAGTACTCGGCATGGTTCGTCAATGGCAGGAAATCATTTACGACAACCGCTACAGCCATATCGATTTGGCTGGCAGCCCGGATTTCGTGAAGCTTGCAGAAGCTTATGGAGTAAAAGGACTGCGTGCCACGACGAAGGAAGAAGCAAGAAAAGCTTGGCAGGAAGCGCTTGACACACCTGGACCGGTCTTGATTGATTTCGTCGTACCAAAAGGAGAGAACGTGTTCCCGATGGTTAAAGCAGGCGATACAATTAGCGACATGTTAATGGGGGATTCGGAATGATGACGACAACTAAACATACAGTTTCCGTACTCGTAAACAATCAGCCTGGTGTTCTGCAGCGAGTATCCGGTTTGTTCGGACGCAGAGGCTTTAATATTGAAAGTATCACTGTAGGGGAGTCCGAAGAACTCGGACTTTCCCGGATGGTCATTGTAACAACGGGGGATGACAGCACATTGGAGCAAATTTCCAAACAGCTGTACAAGCTGATTGACGTCATCAAAGTCGTCGACCTAAGCTCCAACCCGATGGTAGCTAGAGAATTAGCACTTATCAAAGTAAATGCTGAACCGATCATGCGTCCAGAAATTCTCGGAATTGTTGAAACATTCCGTGCCGCGGTTGTCGATATTGGCCCTGCTTCAATTATCGTGCAAGTTGTCGGAGATTCAGATAAAATAGATGCTATGGTAGAATTGCTTCGTCCATATGGTATCCGTGAGCTGTCCCGTACGGGAGCAACGGCAATGATTCGAGGCTCAATTAAATAATAGTCAGTCATGTGAAAAAGTAGGGAAAGCCTCCTTGAGTGGGGCTTTGAGCGATAGACTCTTTAGCGCTTTAAAAGGCTAGTCGTTCAGGGTTAATCGTTGAAACACCCACTCAAGGGGTAGACAATACGGATTCATCATATCAAAGGAGGATTTATACGAAATGGCAGTTACTACTTACTATGAAAAAGATGCAGACTTAGCGGTACTTAAAGGCAAAACGATTGCAGTTGTTGGTTATGGTTCCCAAGGGCACGCACAAGCGCAAAACTTGCGTGATAGCGGTTTGAACGTAATTATCGGTCTTCGTGAAGGCCGTTCATGGAACGCAGCAAAAAATGACGGTTTCGAAGTTGTATCCGTTGAAGAAGCAGCAGCACGCGCTGATGTGATTCAAATCTTGATGCCGGATGAAACGCAAGCTCGCGTATTCCGTGAGTCCATTCAACCGAACATGAAAAAAGGCGCAGCTTTGATGTTCTCCCACGGCTTTAACATCCATTTTGGTCAAATCGTAGCTCCTGAAGGTACAGATGTATTCTTGGTTGCTCCTAAATCTCCAGGTCACATGGTACGTCGTACTTATGTTGAAGGCTTCGGCGTTCCTGGTTTGATCGCGATCGAGAAAGATGCTACTGGCAATGCAAAAGCAATCGGACTTGCTTATGCAAAAGGTATTGGCTGTACACGCGCAGGGGTTATCGAAACTTCCTTCCGTGAAGAAACAGAAACTGATTTGTTCGGTGAGCAAGCTGTTCTTTGCGGCGGTGCATCTGAACTGGTTAAAGCAGGTTTCGAAACATTGGTTGAAGCTGGTTATGCACCTGAAATGGCTTACTTCGAGTGCTTGCACGAGTTGAAATTGATCGTTGACATGATGTATGAAGGCGGAATCTCCTCCATGCGCAGCTCCATCTCCAACACTGCGGAGTATGGTGACTATGTAACAGGACCTCGCATCATCACAGCTGAAACGAAAAAAGAAATGAAAGCTGTTCTTACAGATATCCAACAAGGTAAATTCGCTCGCGACTTCATCTTGGAAAACCAATCCAACTTCGCGTTCATGAACGCAACTCGCCGTAACGAAGCTCAGCACCCAATTGAGGTTGTTGGTGCCGAACTACGCGAAATGATGCACTGGATCAAAAAGTAATTTAATGCTTGATTGAATCATATAGTTATTCATCCCACAGGGAGTGATTGCGGAGAATTTCCCAGTCACTCCCTGTGAATACTATTTAGACGAGTAAAAATTAATCTGTAAATTTTTAGAACCTTCCTTGAAATGCCAAGTGGAGGGCTCAGTGTTTGTCGGAGAAGCGAAGCGTTCGTATTTGAAAACGTGTCCCGACTTTTTGTTTTATTTAAATAAGGGGACACGGTTTCAAGAAACGATCGGAGACAAATACTGAAGAACGGAACGGTCAGCAGTTAGGGTAAGGTTGTAACTCATTTACAAGGAATCTTTTAGGAGGTGACCATGGTGCGCAAAATCTACATCTTTGATACAACGCTCAGAGACGGAGAACAATCGCCAGGCGTGAACCTGAACACACAGGAGAAGGTCGAAATCGCGCTTCAACTTGAGAAGCTGGGTGTCGATCGGATGGAGGCTGGCTTCCCAGCTGCATCACCTGGTGACTTGGCAGGCGTTAATGCCGTAGCGAGAGCTATTAAGAACGCCTCTGTAATCGGTCTGTCCCGCTCGAAGGAGACAGACATCGAGGCTGTCCGTGAAGCGCTGCAGGGCGCTCAGGACCCATGTATTCATTTGTTCCTGGCGACGTCCCCTATCCACCGGAAGCATAAGCTGAAGATGGAGAAACACCAAGTGCTGGAGACAGCGGAATCTGCGATTAAATATGCGAAGAAGTATTTCAGCAAAATCGAGTTTTCACTCGAGGATGCCGGACGTACGGAGCTTGATTTCATCGCAGAAGTAACAGCAATGGCAATCCGCGCCGGCGCTTCGGTCGTGAATATTCCAGATACAGTCGGTTATATGACACCGTMCGACTATGGGAATATTTTCAAAATGCTGAAGGACACCGTGCCAGGCATTGAGAAAATCCAGCTAAGCGCGCACTGCCATGACGATCTTGGCATGGCGACAGCTAACGCGCTAGCGGCGGTTCTGAATGGTGCCGATCAGATCGAAGGCACCATCAACGGTATTGGCGAGCGAGCAGGGAACACCTCGATCGAGGAAGTCGTGCTGGCGCTGGAGACACGCCAGGACTTCTACCAAGCGAAAACCTCGCTTGTACTGAACGAGATCTACCGCACCAGCCGCTTGGTCAGCAAGCTGACCGGCATGGTGGTGCCAGGCAATAAAGCGATCGTCGGTGCTAACGCGTTCGCTCATGAGTCCGGCATCCATCAGGATGGGATGCTCAAAGAGAAAACGACCTACGAGATTATTTCCCCTGAGACCATTGGGGTCAAGGAAAGCAAGCTCGTGATGGGTAAACACTCCGGCCGCCATGCGTTCCGTGAGAAGTTGATCGATCTTGGTTATGACCTCTCAGACGAGCAAGTGAACGTGGCGTTCGGCAAGTTCAAAGATTTGGCTGACCGCAAGAAGCAGGTAGAAGACGAAGATATCCGTGCGCTGATCGAAGAGAAGCTGATCGAAACACCGGAAATTTTTGCACTTGGCACGCTTCAAGTGGCTTACGGCAATCAGATGACACCAACGGCAACCGTGCACGTTCGTTTCCAAGATGGCAGCGAAGTAGCGGAAAGTGCTGTAGGTAACGGTTCTGTTGATGCCATTTACAACGCGATTGACAAAGCGACGAAGGAAGAAGTCGAGCTGGATGACTACTCCATCAAGTCAGTTTCTCACGGGAAAGATGCGCTCGGGGAAGTGCATGTCGTTCTGAAACAGAACGATGTGTCCGTTCAAGGACGCGGCATCTCGACAGATATTCTGGAAGCGAGCGCCAAGGCTTATCTAGACGCTGTGAACAGACTCATTGATAAACGCAAAACCCCAACAAGCAATAGAAGCAACGTTACGTTGATATAATCAGCCTAAGTCCACGGGACTACTAGATAAGCACCTCACCTCCAAATTAGAGGAGGGGTGCTTTCTACAAATGCGAAAGGATGCGTCCATTTATGAAATATCGATTTTCTAAATCGCTAGAAGGTTTCTCATCCTCGGCGGTAAGAGAAATTCTCAAGCTGACACAAGGCAGCTCGATTATTTCTTTTGCCGGCGGATTGCCAGCTGAAGAGTTTTTCCCATTGGACGCGGTGAGCGATGCGTTCAAACGAGTTGTTGGCGGCGGGAAGTCAGCGCTGCAGTATGGATTAACCGAAGGGTACAAGCCGCTGCGCGAGTCCTTATGCAAACGTATGGCTGCCAAAAACATGCACGTCACACCAGATGAGATGCTGCTAACAACAGGTTCCCAGCAAGCGATCGATTTGTTGACACGCGTAATGATTGATGAAGGCGATATCATTTTGGTAGAAAGACCGACATACCTGGCGGCGATTCAAGTTTTCCAAGCCAAAGGTGCGAAGATTATTTCCGTAGATAGCGATAACGATGGTATGATTTTGGAAGATTTGGCTGCCAAAGTTGCCGAGCATAATCCGAAGCTCGTTTATGTCATTCCGACATTTTCGAATCCGGCTGGTCGTGCTTGGAGCCTAGAGCGCCGTCAAGGCTTGCTGAATATTTGCCGCGAAGCGGATGTGCTAATTCTTGAGGATGACCCGTACGGGGAAATTCAATTTGATGAAAATGAAACGTACCCATCGATTTTCTCACTTGGTGGTAAAGCTGAAGGCGGTAATGTGGTGTACACGAGCACCTTCTCCAAAACGGTAGCGCCTGCTTTCCGGACAGGCTGGGTGATGGGGGACGAGACGGTGATTCGCCAAATCGCCCGTTTCAAGCAATCAGCGGATCTGCACTCCAGTACGATTGATCAACAGACACTGTTCCATCTGCTTGAGCATTTCGATCTAGACGCGCACATCTCCTTGATTCGTGAGCAGTATTTGGATCGGATGAAGTTCATGTCAGGTCTTTTGAAAGAGTTGAATTGGCCAGGTCTGAAGTGGGAAGAACCGAAGGGTGGCATGTTCATCTGGGTGGAACTTCCTTCGCATATTCGCGCAGAGGATCTGCTGAAAATTGCGGTAAAAGAAGGCGTGGCTTTTGTTCCGGGGTCCACATTCTATGCGGAGAACCCACAGTACAACACTATGCGCCTGAACTACACGCACACGGATCGCGAGAACACAATTCTCGGTATGCAAAAGCTGGCGAAAGCTATGGAATCTTACCTACAAAGCGTATAAAAAGAAGGGACTGTCCTGAGAGTAGATATTTCTACTTTCGAGATAGTCCCTTTCTTATATTCGCTTGTGTGAATTGTATTATTGAGGGTTAATGATCTGAGCCAGGGCTTCACGAATTGGCGTAGCTGGACGACCAAGCAGCTTCTCGAAATCCTTGCTTTCCATCTCAAGTGTACCTTCCCGAATACCTTGTTGGATAGCTACAAGGATGGGCACAACGAAGTCGGGCACGCCTACACCTTTCAAAATGTCGGCATAGGTAGCATCATCGACTGGCTGCACAAGAACTTCCTTGCCTAATACCTCGCCAAGTGCGGAAGCTAGCTCATCTTGAGTGAGCAGGTTGCCTGAAAGCTCATAAATTTTATTCTCGTGTCCGTCCCCAACTAATACAGCCGCTGCTGCCTCCGCGTATTCTTGCTGCAACGCCCAGCCCACCTTGCCAGAGCCGGCAGAGGTCACCCATGGAGCTCCTGCAATCACGCCTTGAATGCTTGACAGTTCATTCTCCAGGTACCAGTTGTTGCGTAAAAAAGTATAAGGAATGCCCGTTTTGACGATGATTTCTTCTGTTATCCGGTGCACAGGAGCAAGGAAAATAGTACTGTGACTTGCATTAGCTAAGCTGGTATAAGCTATTAATTTAACGCCAGCAAGCTCTGCGGCAGCTACAGCATTGGTGTGCTGCCGAATTCTTGTTTCCGTGTCTCCATCCGCTGAAATAATTAATAAGCGATCAATACCTGCAAAAGCAGTAGTTAATGTTTCTGGACGATCGAAATCTCCGAGGCGAACGTCTACGCCACGAGCGCGCAATCCTTCCGCTTTCTCTGGATTACGGACACTTACTGCCAGTTGACTTGCCGGCACTGTTTTCAACAGTGCTTCTACAACTCTCGTTCCCAATTTCCCTGTCGCGCCTGTGACTAAAATTTTCATCCTTCTATTCCTCCTAATAATAATGTGTTGTAATGTTATAACAATTATTGTTACAACTTATATATAAAATAAAAGCTCTCCTAGTGGAGCTCTTATTTATTTGAATTGCTCATTCGTATCTTCGTGAAATTGGAACAATTGGTTATCTTTAATTACGTTCGTAGCCCGATAGGTACAGCTATTGAAAAACGCATGTTTATTTGTTTCAATTGCAATCATCGTTGTTGTAACAATTATAGTTACTACTGGGAGTGATGTCAATATCCACTTTTAAAAAGAGTCTACCTACTGTTATAGGAGAAGCCTATTAAAGCAATAGCTTTTATATCTAATGAAAAAGGTTATCTTATGTTACAATGAGAGCATCATATAGTCGATAGAGATGCTTACCAAGCAGCTTTACTATTCTAAGGAGTGAATGACAGTCATGGCAGATGTGAAAAAAATTGCTGTAATCGCTGGAGACGGCATTGGTCCAGAAGTCGTAGCAGAAGCGGAAAAAGTATTGAAACGTACGGAAGAGCTTTTCGGTTATCAATTTGAAACAGAGCATGCTTTGTTCGGTGGAATTGCCATTGATGAAACAGGCACACCGCTTCCAGAAGAAACATTGAAAGTTTGTCAATCAGCAGACGCTGTTCTTCTAGGAGCTGTAGGCGGACCAAAATGGGATAACAACCCGAAAGAAACTCGTCCAGAAACAGGTCTTCTGGGTATTCGTAAAGCGCTTGGTTTGTTCTCTAACATTCGTCCGGCTTTCATCTTTGACTGCTTGAAAGAAGCTTCCACGTTGAAACCAGAAGTACTTGAAGGTACGGATCTGATCGTTGTTCGTGAATTGACAGGCGGCATCTACTTCGGTGAGAAATTCCGTCGTGAGACACCTAACGGTCAAGAAGCGGTAGACACATGCGCATATAACGTTTCCGAAATCGAGCGTATCGCTCGTCAAGCGTTTGAAATTGCCCGCACGCGCCGCAAAAAGCTTGCTTCCGTTGATAAAGCAAACGTTCTGGAAACTTCCCGCCTATGGCGCGAAACGGTTAACCGTATTGCGGTTGACTATCCGGATGTTGAACTTGAGCACGTGCTTGTAGACAACTGTGCAATGCAATTGCTGCGTCGTCCGTCTTCCTTCGACGTCATCGTGACAGAGAACATGTTCGGCGACATCCTGAGCGACGAAGCTGCGATGCTGACAGGCTCCATCGGGATGCTGGCATCTGCATCACTTGGCGAAGGCAGCTTCGGCTTGTACGAGCCGGTACACGGTTCTGCACCTGATATCGCAGGCCAAGGTATCTCTAACCCAATCGCAACGATTCTATCCGTTGCTTTGATGTTCCGTCTGACATTCGGTTACCACGATGCAGCGGATTCCATCGAACGCGCCGTGAAAGAAGTGCTTGATGCAGGCAACCGCACAGGCGACATCGCTGTCGATAAGAGCAAAGCAATCGGAACATTGGCTATGGGCCAACTGATTGTAGACGCAATGCGCAAATAAGACTAAGAGCTTGCCCGCTAAGCATTCTGTGCGTAGCGAGCAAGCTCTTTTTTGCCTTGATTAAGGGTAGCAAGCGCCAAAATGTATGAAAAAGGAAGCGTAGTTACGCTTGTTCAAGGACCTTTCATATTTTAAAGTGATTATTACATTGTATGAGGTCTAATTATTGACTTTCACCTATTCGGATGATACCATTTTAGACGAAGAAGATAGATTTGAGGAGGAATTATACACATGGCAGAGCGTTTAGTTGGTAAACAAGCTCCAGATTTTACAATGGAGACAGCTACAGGTGATGGCACAGCGTTTGGCAAAGCATCTTTGTCCGACTACAAAGGCAAATGGTTAGTATTGTTCTTCTACCCATTGGACTTCACATTCGTATGTCCGACAGAAATTACAGCGCTTAGCTATGCTGCTGCTCAATTCAAAGAATTGGACACTGAAATTCTTGGCGTTTCCATCGACAGCATCCACACACACAAAGCATGGATCAATACACCTGTGAACGACAATGGTCTTGGCAAATTGGAATTCCCACTTGCTGCTGACATCACGAAATCCGTAGCACGTGACTACGGCGTTCTAATCGAAGAAGAAGGTATCGCACTTCGCGGTCTATTCATCATCGATCCAGAAGGCGAATTGAAATACGAAGTTGTTAACCACAACGATGTAGGCCGCAGCGTAGAAGAAACACTTCGTGTGCTTCAAGCGCTTCAATCCGGCGGATTGTGCCCAATGAACTGGAAACCAGGCGACAAAAACCTTGTCGTAAAATAAGCTTTTCATACATAGAGAGGCTCCTCTTAGCTGGCATGCGAATGCGGCGGGGGAGCTTTTCTTCATGAAGGAGAATGAACGTGACCGTACCTACGCATCTGCAATATACAAGAGATCATTATTGGATACGCCAAGAAGGGAATGAGGCAGTCATCGGCCTTACGGAAATCGGATTGCTTGCGTGGGGGATGGTCTTATTCATCGAGCTTCCGGAACGTGGAGCGGTGCTGGGGCAAGGCTTTTATGCTGGCTCCTTGGAGACCGCCGAAAGTGAGCATGATCTGCTTGCCCCGTTATCCGGCGAAGTCATTGCTGTTAATATGCTGCTGGAGCGGGCTACGATGATGCTGATTGAGTCACCTTATGATAAAGGGTGGCTGTTCAGAGTAGCATGCAGTGAGCCTTCGGAGCTGGAGCAGCTGTGGGATGCGCAGACGTATGCGTCGAGTTATTCGTTTGAGTGAGGGAATATCTGGAATAGCTGCAAGCCGCAGGACTACTTTACAGGGTCTTGCGGCTTTTTTATGGGCGCAGGTAGCTTCCGAAGCCTGTTTCATTGGACGTTTTCCAATGAAACGGCGATTTTAATGGCAGCAAAGGTCATCTCATTGGATGAAATCAGACGAAATCTGATGAACACAGTGATTTGAAGCCGCGCCTAGTGATCCTATTGGATGAAATCCAATGAGATCGCTTCATTGTGGTGCTTCTAGAGCCGGTTCGTTGGACTAAATCCAACGGAGGGCTCGAATTAGCACCAATACGAGGGGATTTTGCTGTGACTGGTTGGAATTCATCCAATGAGACTGAGGATTTATGTCGCTAAAGCGGGCTTTCATTGGAATTCATCCAATGAAATTTGAAGCGGTTAAGGGAAGGGGATGTAGAAGAGGGCTYTTTTACCTCGAGCCCCTCCACCGCTAATCTAYGTTGCACTTTCTACAACATATAAGTGGYATACGAAGCGCAAGCCTTACTCTCATTGCACAAAGTACAACCATTTYAGCTAAATTGCCGCTGGAGTAGTCCTTTTGAGCGTAATCGTTGCACAAAGTGCAATATAGAGTAGTCAAAGTGCTCGCAATCAACTTTTTTGTTGCATAAAGTGCAACATAGGTCGGACAAGATGCACGCAATCCGCTCTTTATGTTGCATAAGCTGCAACGTAGAGTGGACTAGGTACATGTAGTTTTTGGGGTGTTGGTGGACGGGTGAGTGGGTGTCGCGCGTCTGGTGTGTGTCTTCCGGCACAGGATAGTTTCCTACAACCGTGTACGTGTTGCTTGCTTTTAACCGAGCCACAAACAAGACAGCCTCGTTCGCCCATCTCACAAATCGTGTGTAGCTGACATAACCGCGATCCAGGATATACGTCAAATCTTTGCGAGTTACAAGTTGATCCACAGCCATCTGATCGGAAACCCCAACGGTAGAGAAAACAATCTGGTCTGGAAAAGGCGTATCGTCATCTAAGCAGAGTAGGCGAGTATGCATCTTGACGCCCTTCGTACGATCTTGATAAAAGGCCCAATCGCCAAACACAAACGGAAGAAGAATCGAGGTTGAGTCGATCGGGGCTAATTTCCCAAGATTTCGAACCCCTTTGCTCCCTTTCTTAGATTGATTTAACCGGTCTGCTAGCTTCTCGAATAGGGATTGCAAGTAACCGAGGGGAAGCTTTTCTAGTTTGCGATTTAAAGTAGTGGTATGGACGGAACAGTTG
>NZ_JBFTQB010000069.1:0-13508 GCF_056398785.1 Paenibacillus sp. 01T422
GTACTTGTACTTTGCCGATATCTGCCGTTGACTTGAATTCTCCGTCAATATGCAGGGGCACTAACTGACTTCCTTTATTAACAAGTCCAGCATCAGTGGATGAATTATCATTACCGAGAGCTGAAACCAAGGTACTGAATGAGATATTGTATTGCTGCAATCGACTTGGCTCTACAAGAATTTGTATTTGTCTGACACGTCCACCCGTGACGCCAACCGATGCTACGCCATCCGAGCGCTGAACATCTGGGCTCACAATATTGTCAGCAATGTCGCGCAGCGTGACCAGATCTGTTTTGCCATACAGGGCTAAAGTCATGATCGGTGTACTGTTGGGGTCAACACGTGAAACGACTGGGGCATCCGCATCCGTAGGAAGCTGCCTTCGGACACGATCCAATTTATCCCTCATGGTCAGTGTTGCCTGATCAATATTCGTTCCGTAATTAAATTGCAGCGTAACGTTACTTGAACCTGTACGAGAGTTGGAGGATATACTCGTGACTCCTGTGACGGTAGCCATCGCATTCTCGATCGGCTTCGTAATTTGTTGTTCAATCTGTCCTGGCGATGCGCCACTCCAAGAGACCGATACGGTTGCCGACGGAATTTCCAGGTTCGGGTAAAGATCCACGGGTAGCAGTGGAATTGCAATCGAACCCACGATCACCAGTGAAATCATGATCATCAAGATGGTGACAGGACGATGAACGGAGAAATCAGCTAATTTCACTGTCCAGCCCCCGCTTTCGGAGTCGCAGCTGGTGCATCAGCGCCGTTGCCGCTTGGCTTAGCCCCTGATGGGTCAGCTCCCTTACCTGGCGTGCCTTGTCCGTTTTGTCCTTGGCCGCCGCTTTTGCTTTGACCCTGACCTGCTTGACCGCCGCCTTGACCACCTTGGCCGCCATTTCTATTTTGGCCCTGGCCGGCTTGTCCTTGGCCATTTTGACCAGCTTGCCCTTGACCGCCGCTCTTGCCTTGACCAGCTTGCCCCTGGCCTTTGCCTGCTCCATTCTCTTGTCCTGGTTGATTGATCTGTACCGGAACGTTATCAGAAAGCAGCTCTTGTCCTTTAACGACAAGCTCGTCTCCAACATTCAGCCCACTGGTAATTTCGAAGGATGAACTGGTCATCACGCCAACTTTTACAAGAACTTTCGACGCTTTCCCCTCTTTAACGATGTATACCGCATTACCACTTGGTTGGCTGAGCACCGCGTCTGCAGGTACAACAATGGATTGTTTCCCTTCACTTTTGAGAGAGGATTCCGCGAACATGCCAGGTAATACTTCATGGTTATCATCCTTAATTTTGATGTCTACCAAGAAGGATTTGGAAGTGGCATCCATGGTTGGGTGAACCGTGTACACCGTTCCATCAAACGATTTATTCAACGTAGGGATTTTAACCGACATGGGTGATCCCGTTTTGATTTTGCCAATGGATGCTTCAGATACGTTAACGGTTGCCAATAATGGATCTATAGTAGAAATAGACATGACGGCAGCTTGCCCCGCATTCTGTCCCACTGGTACCAGAATTGCGCTTACGATCCCTTCAACAGGGCTCGTCAACACACCATCTTGAAGCTGTTCGCTCAGAATGCTCAACTTCGTTTGGGCTTGCTGAAGCTGAGCAGCACTTACTTGCAAGGAATCCGTAGATTGGGCTGCTTTCAGCGTTTGCTTGGATTGCTCTAGCGCAGCTTCCGCACTGTTTTTGGAAATATCCTGTGAGGATTGTGTTTGTGCTAGCTGTGTACGACTGAGATCAAGCTGAGCTGAAGCAGTCGCTTGCGTATTAGCAAGTGATAGTAAAGCTGAATTTAAGGACTCTTGCGCAACTTGCACAGCTTGCGAGCTTTGTGCAGTCAACAGAGCATTTTGCAAGCTCGTCAACGATTGTTGGGCTGATTGTGTGTCTTTATATTGAGCCTGCTGCGCTTGCTGTAACGCTAGCTGAGTCGTTTGCAGCTTCGCGAAGGCACTGTCAATGTCTTTGCCAGACTGAAGAGCTGTATTATAGGAAGCAACAGCTTGTTGCACGCTCAGTTGGGAGGAATCTATATTATTATTCTGTGTTGTTAATAAGCTGTCTAACTGTGAATTCAAGTTCGTCTGCGCAACAGTTACTGCGGTAGCCGCATCAGCTTGTGCTTTACTGAAACCTACCTGTGCAGAAGAGACCCCTTGTTTAGCTGTCTCGATTGAATTTTGTTGTGTCGTAATCGCCGTATTTAATTGGGTTTGCGCTAGAGCTACGGCATTCTTCTGATCATTAATTGTTTTCTCATAAGCAGCTTGCTGAACGGCTAGCGTCTTCTGTGCCAAAGCTAAACTGTTCGCTTGATCATTCACTACTTTGTTGTATTGCACTTGACTTAAAGCATAATCACTTTTGGTCTGCTCGACGGATTGCTGGAGCGTTGTTGTATCAATGTGCGCTAACGCCTGTCCGACTTTCACTTTATCCCCGATATTAACGTCAAGGGAAGTTATGCGGCCATTCACTTTGGATGAAAGATTCGTAGTGAAAGTTGGCGTAATCGAGCCCGTAAATACTTGCCCGCCACCGATGTCCGACAATTTAACCATTTGTGTTTCTACTGTCATCTGACGTGTTCCCGTTCGTCCGTTTGCCCCTGGTTTAGCGGTGCTTGCTGGCGTGCTGCAGCCCGCTATGGTGACGGTTATCGCGGTAACGACTGCGATGATTGTGGTACTCTTGAGTGAACTGTACTTCCTCATGGGATGGAAACCTCCGTCTGCTTCATTTCATTTGGGCAAATGCTCTCTCTCACCATATTTGACATTGATGATAGAAGTGTGATTAAACTGTGAAGAATATGTAAAAACAAGGAAAACCATGCGAAATCCGTAGGATAATAGGCCTGAAAAGGCTAAAAAACCACCCCTATTGGGTGGTTTATCTAATAAAATTCGATTAAATTCGACAATCCCMTCGAAACTCTTACACGAATCTCATATCATGTTTTTAGCCTTTTACTGCCCCATCTGTAATTCCTTGGATGATCCAACGTTGGAATATCGCGAATATGACGACAATCGGAATCGATGACAAAATCAGTGAAGCCAGAATCAATGACCATTCCCGGCTGTACTTGCCGAAGAACATATTGATTGTCAAAACTAACGTATATTGGCGGAAATCAGTAAGCATAAGTACAGGCAGCAGGAAGTCGTTCCACAACCACAACAGATTCAAAATACCAATGGTAAATGTAATCGGAAGCAGCAGCGGTAAAATGATCATGAAAAAAGTTTTAATTTCACTGCAGCCGTCCATTTTCGCGGACTCATCTAACTCTCGCGGAATGCCTTTCACAAAACCGTGGTATAGAAACACGGCCATGCTGACGCCCAGTCCGGCACAAACAATCCCCAAACCGAATGGCGAACCTTGAAGCCCTAGCGTTTTCGCCATCTTAGTTAAAGTCACCATGATGGTTTGAAAAGGAATGAGCATAGAGGATACAAATAACAGGAAAATCACGTTGCTCAGCTTCCCTGGCGTCCGGGAAAGCTTGTATCCCGCCAAAGAGCTGCATAAGACGATGACTACAATGCCCGTTACGGTTACAACGATCGTATTCCAACCGCTCTTGAGCATGTTCGCCTTGCTAAAGGCCTGCACATAGTTTTCAAAGTGAAACTTGACAGGGAAGCCTAGAACGGAGTTGTACATCTCTCCTTGTGTTTTGAAAGAATTCAATATAGCCATATAAATCGGGAAAAGGAAGAAAATCGCTAAGATACTTAGTACCAATAGAGACAGCCCTGCATACTGCCGCTTGTTCATGCCTCTACCTCCCGCTTCTTCATAACGGACACTTGAATAAGAGTAATGACAAGTATGATCAGGAAGAGAATAATCGCTTTCGCGCTGGCATAACCGTATCGGAAATTGCGCTGATAAGCCTCTTCCAGAATATTCATAGAAATAACTTGCGTTGCCCGGGCAGGACCTCCGCCTGTTAAAGCATAGATAAGGTCATACACTTTAAACGAGTTGTTCAAAGTCAGAAAGATGCAGATCGTGAGCGCATGCGCAATCAATGGCAATGTAATGTAGCGAAGCATATGATATGGCTTGGCGCCGTCAATAATAGCCGCTTCTTTGAGATGCATGGGAATGCCTTGAATGGCAGACATATAAATAATCATTAAAGTCCCTATACCGCCCCAAATGGAAACGAGCATGATAGTGAAGAACGAAATGTTAGGGTCGCCGAGCCACGAAATATCGAGAAATTTCAAGACTGCATATTTGGACAATGCTGGCATGACCTTTGTAAATACGAATACCCACATGAACGTACTGATGATAATGCTTAGCATACTCGGCATGAAAAAGATGGTTCGAAGCCAGCCTTTCCCTTTGCTTTGAGATTCAATCATTAGAGCAAGCAGCAATGCGATGGCGTTCTGAAAAACAACAGCAAACAAAACATATTTGGCTGTAAATAGAATCGAAGATCGGAAATTCGCATCATCGCGAATAGCCTCAATGAAGTTCTCTATCCCTACGAAGCTGTAATGTTTATTCAAGCCATCCCAATTCGTAAAGCTGTAATATGAGCCTTGGAGCATCGGAATAACAAGAAATGTCACATACATGATAAAAGCGGGCAGCACGAACAAGATCAATGATGTATGGTCTTTGGCAAGGCGTWTCAGCACGTGGGCTCACTCCTTAGGAAAATCTCGTGCACTGCCTCGATCTCTCTAAGACCAGGGCAGGGCACAACATGTCTTCCAATCTTTATTTTTTGTTCGCTATGGCATTTGCATCTTTCCAGGTTTTATCCAGATCCTTAATGACATCATCTGCGGACATTTTCTTGTTAAAATAGGCTTGAAGTGCTTTCCCTGATTCATCCTTCACGGCAGCTGGAATCTGCGGATCTTTGTAAGCCTGCCCTTTGTTCACAAAAATAGAAGCATCCTCGACCCACGGATAAGGTTTGAATGTGTGGTTTTTGGACACTGGATTGAATTTCAATCCTTGATACAGATCGTTTGACGCTTGATCATCCAAAATGAAATTCAGCAGATCTGCGGAAACTTCCTTATTCTTGCCTTGGGAAGCCATCGCCAAGGCCGTTGACACCGATACGTTAATCTGTGTTGCGGTAGGATCATCGTTGATCGGAAGAGGTGCAACCCCGAACTCGAACTTATCATTAGCTTTTAATATACTGTCCGCATCCCATGGTCCTTGCACCCACATAGCCGCTTTGCCGGCAGCAAAATCAGCGGCTCCGTCATCGTTGCCTACTTCGAATACACGATCGGTTCCATTGCTGTTAACTAGATCGATGATGCCGAACATCTCTTTCACTTCGGCAAAACTTCCTTGATTTTTATTCATTTTATCAACAAAATTCTTATGGCTTGAGTTGCCTAATCCGCCAATCGCTAGAGGCAAGAACAGTTGAGGAATCCAGCTTTCTTTGTAGCTGAGCATAAACGGCTTGATTTTATTGTCATTTAACTTTTGAACAACGGCCTTCATTTCTGTCAACGTAGACGGCGGCTTAATCCCTAGATCTTTGAAGATTTTTTTGTTGTAGAGATACCCCCATGCCAAGCTTTCCATAGGAACCGCTACGACTTTGTTATCAATAGTCACGAGTGACTTAATGCCATCAATAAGCTTAGGGGAAAGCGGTTGTTTCGTTAAATCATCCAAATACCCGGCTTTGTAATAATCAGGAATATCGTTCACAGCATGCAGACTGAATATATCCGGTACGTCGCCAGTTGCTAAACGAGTCTTCAAGATTTGTGTGGAATTATCGGAACCTGGATATTCGGTGTTGATTGTAACCTCGATATTTTTTTCCTTCTTTTCTTTCTTAGCAAATTCAGCGAAGTATTTCTCGAATTGATCACGAAAACGGTCCAAGCCGCCAAGGAATACTTTCAATTCAACCTTCTTAGGCGCACCCTCGCTTTTCGCTGTGCTGCTGCTTTCTCCAGCGCTTGGTGTTCCTTGACCTGAAGAACAAGCCACGGTGGAACCGAGCATTGCCATAGCAACTATCATTACAAATGCTTTCTTCATTTTGTCGCCTCCCCTAGTTATGGTAACGCTTACGAACCCTAGTATACTTAAGAAAGCGTCACCATTCATTGGACAGAATAAGCATCTCTGACTGGACAATATTGATATCATTGAGCAGGCCTAAGCCTATTAAACATCCTGTCTAATCTGTGATGGCGTCATTCCTGTCATTTTTTTGAATATGCGGTGAAAATAAGTGAGATCAGAATAACCGACTGCTTCTGCAGCGCTCTTGATGGATATGGAAGAGTCCTGAAGAAGCTGAAGCGCTTTCTCCATCCTTTTGGCAATCAAGTAATCCATGACCGTCACACCAACTTCTTGTTTAAAAGTACGGGACAGATGCTCTTTGCTGACAAAAAATTGACTAGCAATAGTTCCAAGACTCACTTGCTCTGCGTAAGAAAGATCGAGATACTTCCGAATCTCGTCGATATTGATGCGGTTCTTGTTTTTCCTCTGGTGAATTAATGCTTCCAAGATCCCGACATAGGTGGTAGTCACAACCTCAACCCACTCTGACACTGACGTATCATCCGTAACGAAGAAGCGGCTGGCGCTTGCTTGAGCGTCGGGCGTTAATTCGCTTCCTGAAAGGGCGCATTGCTCCTCCAATAGCAGCATGAATTGCTTGTAAAGCGAATTATTCAGGCCAGGCTGCAAGCTTTCTTGATCGCTCAACATTTGCTCCAGCTGCTTAAAGCTCTTCTTGACCGCTTCCGTGTTCATCTCTTGAAAATGTCGGCTGACAGTATGCTTCAGCTCGGTGATGACCTTCAACAGCTGTTTCTCCAGCGGCTTGGCAGCATGAATTCCCCGGGTTACGCCTAGTTCCCGAACCGCTTTCTCCAAGGCTCTATTCAACTCTTCCGGGTTGATCGGCTTTATCAGATATTCATCCACCTTGGATAAAATCGCCTGTTTCATATAGGTAAAATCATCAAATCCGCTAATGACAATTTTGCGAATAAACGGATAGTCTTCACTTATTTTCTGCAGAAGCTGAGCTCCATCCATACCTCGCATTTTCATATCTGTAATGACAATTTCAGGCTGTATCTGCGCTATAATAGTTAACCCGCTAAGCCCATCCTCCGCTTCCTCAACCTGAGTGATGCCTAGTCGCTCCCARTCAGCCAAATGCCTTATACTGTTGCGGACCCAGAACTCATCATCAATAATGACAACTTTCATTGCAGCGGCTCCTCTCCTTTGACTATTGCAGGGATCACGACTTTGACCGTCGTTCCGACACCTTTTGAACTAGTGACAAACATACCGTACTCTTGCCCGAAAATAAGTTTAATCCGTGAATTTACATTGTTCATTCCCATACTTTCCCCAATCGCCTGATCCTCCCCTGGGCCGCTTAATTGTCGCCGAATTTCCTCCAAACGCACCTCATCAATACCAAGGCCGTTATCTTCAATACTAATCTCAATTTCATCCATCATCTTCTCAACCCTGATCGTTATCATCCACTGACCCATCTGGCCTTCCAAACCATGCACGAAACAGTTCTCTACGATAGGTTGAAGTATGAATTTGGGAAGCTCGTAAATTCCGCAGTCTTCTTCGATATCAATTTGAATATGAATCGTGTCTTGAAAACGCAATTTCTGAATTTGCAAATAGTTGGTAACATGCTCGATTTCATCGGCCACGGTGACCAGATCTGATTTCATTTTGATTGTATAACGAAATAACTCGCTAAGCGCTCTGACATACTCATAAATCTCTGGTGCATTTCGGGAAAGGGCAACCCCGCCAATGGATTGCAGCGCATTATACAGAAAATGAGGATTAATCTGTGCCTGCATCGCCTTCAGTTGCGCGGTCCTTTTCTCAATTTTACTTTTATATTCAATTTGAACCAACTCTTTAATCTTTTGAAGCATGGAATTAAATCGTCTCTCTAGCGTACCAATCTCATCGCTTCGTACCTTTTCGACACCCACGTTGAAGTTCAGGTGCTCCACAGCTTTCATCGACCTCGTTAGTCGAATAATCGGTTTCGTCGTGAAATAAGCAATTAACACAGAAAGAATAATAGCCAGAAGAATAGAGACCATAGCTGTGTAAAAACTAAAACTCAGCGTGTTGGAAGCGCCTTCATTTACGTAGCTAATTGGAATAAATTTTACGATCCATAATTCGGCCGATACAACGGGCTGGTAAAACAGAATTCCTTGTTTGGATTCAATAAAGCCTGGTTCCATTGGACTGTGTATCGCCTTGTCCAACATCTCCTTGTTAATTATCGTTTGCATAGGGTAAGGATTGTACATAATATTTCCCTGCGCGTCCAAAACAAGCACTTGGCTATTAGGCTCCGAATGAATCATGTTAATGACGTTATCCATCATATTCCATCTCGCTTCAATAAACACGCCACCGAGAATCTCATGATCTTCGAAGCGATTCATGCTGCGTACCAATTTGAAATTATTGTGTGTGGATTTCACTATTTTATTGACAGTCTGATGGTTGTTTGCCGATTCTCCCCCTTCCAAGGCGAGATTAAGCATTTGATCGGTTGATCGAACAGCATCTTTATCGACGATATACATACGCTGCTTGGCATTCAGATACAGAGAGATCGAAGCAATATTCGTATTGTTGGCAACGTACAGAGATCTAAGCTTCTCGTCTATATACAGTTTTCCTGTATCCAGACCGTTACTAGTGTTCATTGATTCACCAGTGGCATTGGGAAATAAGTTATTATCCATAAGAAGGGAATACGCCACGGAATGCAATTGGCTAAACTTTTCATCGAAATATTTGGCCGCCCAATCCATTCTTGACTCGTTAGAACGTATAATTTCCAAACTTAATGATTGTTTGGTGGTCTTTGCGGCAAAGATAGTCACTAAGGTTAACGGTAGAACGGCGATAATTACCATTAGAATCATAAGCTTGTATCGCATACTCATTTGAAAAGGAAACTGCAGACGCCGAGTCATATTCCTAATTTCCACCTTGTTTTTTCCTCCTGTTTTGTTATTGCATCGCAAGTAAAATTCATGCTACTGTGAAAGTGGAAACTCCACTACATACTCACGATAAGGTACCTTTTAAATGAATGAACTTTTCATGGACTTCTTAACGATCCTACTTCCTACTTTTTTCTTTTTTTACATGGCAGTAACTTTAATACATCGAAACATGAAGAGCATGTTGAACCGAATTGCGGCTCTTCTCATGCTTGCTTTCCAGTTTTATTTTTTGGGGGAATACATTAAAACATCTTTGCTGCCTGAGTATCAGATGCAGATTGTACTTTATGGAAATAGCCCGATGCTTCTGCTGGTTATTTGCTGCTTAGTCCATCTCAGCATACTCATCGGAAGTCCTGCTACTTCGTCATTCAAGCGATTTTTGCCTTTCTTTTACGCAACGCCTTATGCGCTATGGCTTGTATTTCTAATTACCAAAGATCATCGGGTATTATTTAATGCGGCAGTGACGGACGGACGAAGTCCCCTTGATCCCTTATTTCTACTAGTTACCGTTCTCTGTATAGCAGGATATATCCTGCTTTCGGTGATCATACTCGCCGTTTCCTGGTATCGTGCGAAGGAAGTAAAACATCGCCAGGTTCTGCGTTCCCTGCTTCTCAGCTTATTTATGCTGTTTGCCTGGTTTGTATTTGTTACAGCTCTACTCCAAACCAAGGTAGTAACGTCCCGGAATGCCATGATCCTTTTTTTTATCGGCTATTTGCTATGGGCTATTGCCCTCCGTCATTTGGTAGGTAAATATGACATTATGCCGGATTACCGCAAGCTCTTTCATTTTCTTTTCAAATCTGCGCCAACCGCCATTCTGCTTCTGGACCAAAAGGGGGCCATCAAAGAAATGAATCCCCGAGCTAAGCAATGGTTTGAAGGGATTCCTGTTCATAATATTATGAGCTATTTCCAGTTTGAAGAAAATATGCCCGTAGTCGATATTTTGGCTCAGGTTCAGCAAGAGAATGAGGCCCAGTGGGAGGCTCAACTGCACAATCCGAATAAAGGTGATTTGGATTTGATTATGGGCCTTGAATTGATCGAAGAAACCGATGAAAAACTATTTGTGATGCATCTAACTGACGTTACTTCTCTCAAGGTTGCAGAGCGTAAATTATTGAAATCAGAGCAAAATTACAAATATCTAGCACACCATGATTCACTTACAGATTTATATAATCGCGCTGCCCTCCACGAGCTCTTGCAAGAAAAGATAGCGCTTCGTGAATCTTTCGCTCTTATATTAATTGACCTGGATAATTTTAAACCAATTAACGATCGATACGGGCATTTGGTTGGTGATCTTTATCTGAAGCATATTGCACATATGTTGGGAAGCTGCTCCCTACCTACTGATTTGATAGGACGGATTGGGGGAGACGAATTCGTTTGGATCATTTCCTCCATAGATGAGAATAGCGAATTAGACCATGTAGTCGATATGCGATTGTCCCTCTTACGGAAGAACCCTTTTACGTATAAAGGAATTGAAATTCCGATTTCGTATAGCGCCGGAGTCAGTCAATATCCCCGAGATGCGATGGACATCACTACATTGATGAAGAATGCCGATGAGGCCATGTACACCATGAAACGCGCAAGGAAAAATGGGATTTCCACCTAAGCAAATTGACCCTGGAAAATAAAGAGCGACAGCCTTGGACTGAACTTATCATCCTTGGCTGTCGCTCTTTATTTAGTTATCAGTTTAAATCAAGTGTTCATAATTGCTTCTGCAAAAGCTACATCTCTCAGTAGTCTTGCATATTCCTCAGGCGTTGATCCATCTTCTGCGCACCAACACATTCCCATTGCTGTTTCTACATAAAGACATTGCTTTATAATTTCATTCGGAATGTTAAGTCTTTTTTCTAAAGTTGAAATGATCTCCATTATTTTATCATGCAATTCAGGAGATTTCTTTTCCTCAAATTCATTTAAAATAAACCGTGGAACGTCGAATACCGGATCTCCTATAATACCTTTAGGATCGATAATTACATATGTTTCATTCTCACTAAGTAAAATATTATCATGATGAAAGTCACCATGAAGCAGCATCTTCAATGGGTACGAAGAGGAGACCGCTAAGCATATTTCCTTTGCTTTCTTCATGTGCAAATATAATTCTTCGCAATCTTCGCGCTTACTCATATATGCTGTTATTCTACTAACCCACTCTGTGTAAGTCGGATATATTTCAGCTCTTGCTGGCGTTATATGCAAATCTTTAAATAAGGAGCAGAATACAGATAATCTTTTGTCCAGATCACCTTCATCCCTTAAAGAATGACCTGGTCGCACACACTCTTCGAGCATGACACCGTTCTCAACGTCAGCGTCAAACACTTTGCAAAATCGCCTGCCGCTATATTGACTCAATGTATGATACTCCGTGAATAGGTATGTGGGATTGCCTATTTTAAGCACCACATCTCCAAAGTGAGCTGAATAGCATCTAACAACCAAGTTAGCCGAGTAGGAAGGAATAACCTGGAAAGAATTCAATGCCCACTTATCAGAAAATATATGGATATTTCTCAAAGCCTTCTCATAAAAGTCTTTGCCAAAATGACTTGTAATTTTTTCGATCTCATTTTGATTAAAATAAGTTTGCTCTTGCATCCGATGATCTACCTCCCATGTCTATCATCGAATAATCATATAATAAAATGGTTAATTGTTCCATTAAATTACATCTATTCTTTTCTACCGATAAATGCGAACGACAAGACACTGCCACCAAACAAGATAATAGCCGTAACGATAAGCGATACATGCATACCGTCAATAAAAGATGCGCTGCTACTCAGAATCGAGCCGAAGATGGCGACTCCCAACGTTGCGCCAAGCTGGCGGCTTGAGTTAAGAGCACCTGAGATCGCACCGGTCTGTTCCTTGGGAACGGAAGAGATGACAGCCGCCATCAACGAGGGAATCGTAAAGGACACTCCGAAACCGATCAACAGCAAACCAATCATCGTAATCACATAGCTGGTGTTCACTTGCGTCCACACTTGCAGTAGTGTGCCCACGGCACCAAGGCAAAAGCCGACAGTCATCGGTATCCGCGCCCCGATTCTGCCAACAATGCGACCAGTCAGAATTGGGTTAAAGGCGAGCGGAATCATCATGGGAAGGAGCAAGAGTCCAGTGATGTGGGCCGATAATCCGCGCGTTTGTTGGAAAAATAATGGCCATACAAATAGAATGCCCGACAGGCCGATGTTGATGGCCATCCCTGTCACCATGCCGGTCGATACCGTCGCACTTTGAAATAGCCGCAACGGAAGTAGTGGTGACTTGCCTTTCGCTTCAAACATCATAAATAATATGGCGCCCAACAGGGCCAGTCCAAATGTCGTCAATATAAGCAGAGAATGCCATCCATAGGTGTTCCCCTCCATCAGTCGCCCGGGCACGTTCAGCCGTCTCAGGATAGGCATGGACCAACAGGGTGAGCGAGGCTGGCATCAGTGCTGCACCCCCAATGCCGAGTATCGCGCGAAAGCCGATAAGCATTCCCAGCGACGGAACAATTGCGCATATGACCGATGCTGTGAGGAATAAGGCTAGACCTCCCATATAGACCCGTTTGGCACCTATTTTATCGGCAAACGAACCCATAGATAGCAGTAATCCGGCAAACACAATCGTGTAAGCGTTGACTACCCATTGAAGTCCGGATATTCCCCCTCCTAACTCGGCACGAATCGCAGGCAATGCGACGCTCACCACCGTCATATCCAGGAGCACCATGAAGTATCCGAGCGAAAGCCCTAGAAGCAGCAGCGCTTTGGCTAACTTTCCCGATCTGCTGGACTGTATTTGCATTGCTTTTTCCAAAGTAAGTCCCCTTCCATTGCGATATGAAATTCATCTCAATAGAAAGTGTATAATGGTTTATATAATAGAATAAGATGATGGTTTATCCTAGGAGTATAGCTCCTACGATAGGAGTCAGATGTGAGGAGTGAGAGTACCTATATGCAGCAATCAAACCATACACGACTTGATGAATTGGCACAGTTTCTAAAGAATCGTCGTGCACGCCTTTCTCCCGAGCAAGTTGGTTTGCCTAACGGAGGGCGCAGGCGGACGCCGGGACTTAGACGCGGGGAAGTGGCTCAACTTTCAGGCGTAAGTGTGGATTGGTATACATGGCTGGAGCAAGCTCGAAATATTCAGGTATCGGCTCAAGTGCTGGACAATATCGCTCGTGCTCTCCAGCTTGATTCGAATGAGCGTAAGCATTTATTTTTGCTGGCCTTGCAGCAACTGCCAGCTGATCTGGCGCCAATTGAAACTACCATTAGTCCGACGCTTCAGAACTTCCTTGACCTTCAAGGGACCAGTCCTGCTTATGTGACTGACCAACGGCTAAATATAATTGCCTGGAACATGGC
>NZ_JBFTQB010000070.1:0-13706 GCF_056398785.1 Paenibacillus sp. 01T422
TCAAAGCGTGGTTTGCGCCTTGAAAACTAGATACGAAACTTGCGTAAAGGTAAGAATTTCTTAGGTTTTCTGGGCCCCGAGAAAGTATTCGGATTCAGCTACAGAGCTTATCTTCACTTTCTTGGGTACATTTGGTTAAGCCCTCCAGCGTCGATGGTACTTGAACCGCAGGGTTCTGGGAGAGTAGAACGTTGCCAAGCACACTGAAGAACCTTACAAGGAGAAATCCTCGTAAGGTTTTTTTGTYGTCTGCTGCCTCTGYCAAAGGCTCCCGAGTAGCCCAACTGTAAAAAGTACAGTAAAATTACGGCACTYTCCCCATTTTGACCRATTACCTGCATTTCCTACAGCTAAATCAAGCGAAAACGCCRRRATCGTCTGATTCACCTGAAATTACCTGCACTTTTTACATCAATGTTGGCCAATCCGAGTATTTGAGCATAATTAGCTGCACTTTTTACATCAATGTTGGTCAATCCAAGCATTGGAGCATAATTACCTGCACTTTTTGCAGTTAACTTTGCTGCCGCCCACTCTGCCTATGCGCGCCAGCCCCCGCCATAATCGGCAAAGCAGCAGTCCATCCCACCTACAACCCCAAAAAAAGGAACAGCCCCTGACGTTAAGCAGGGGTATTTTTGTAAATACTGAGAGTAAGCTGTGAAAATGCTCAGTTTTTTATATACGGCAATGTTTAGCTGCAGCACTTGTCAAAAAGAAAGGAAATGATTATAATCTAGTTAAGGTCAAAGAAAGTCAAAGTCAATCAAAGTCAATTTACTTCTAGCAGTCTGGGAGGATGAATTGATGCGTAACGTATCAGAAATTATTGAGCAGTATTTAAAGCATGTCCTTCAACAAAGCTCTGAAGGAGCCATCGAGATTCAACGAAACGATCTAGCGGATCAATTCCAGTGTGTGCCTTCCCAAATCAATTATGTGATTAGTACAAGGTTCACGCTGGAAAAGGGTTACCTCGTGGAGAGTAAGCGTGGTGGTGGCGGGTACATTCGTATCCAGAAGATTGAGCTTAAGAGTCATGGATCGATATTGGATCATATTTTTCGAACGATTCATACACACATAGATCAAGTCGCTTCTGAGGGACTCATTTACCAGCTGCTGGAAGGCCACTATATTTCAACACGAGAAGCCAATTTGATTCGGGCAGCGATATCCAGAGATGTGTTGACCTTCAAGCTCCCGCTGCGCGATGAAATTCGAGCTAAGATCCTTACAGCGATGCTGATATCCTTGCTTAGCAGATGAGGAGGCATATGAAATGATTTGTCAGGAATGCGGGAAACGACCGGCGACTCTTCATTTTACCAAGATTGTGAATGGAGACAAGAACGAGTTCCACATTTGTGAGAATTGCGCCCGCGAGAAGGGTGAAATGATTCCTGGGACATCTGGCGGTTTTTCGATTCATAATCTTTTATCAGGATTACTTGATTTCGAACCTTCCTCTCTATCCAAGCGGGAAATCGATACGCTTAAGAAGGATATGATGACCTGCATTGAAGCAGAGGAATTCGAACAAGCGGCGAAGATCAGGGACCAAATTCGCGAGATAGAGAAGAAAATTGCCGGATTGTGATTTTGTAAGGAAGGTGTGAATCCAGTGACACTACAGCGGTTTACAGGAGATGCATTGAGCGAATGGATGAAGGGAGAGGGGCCGGAATCGGATATTGTCATCAGCAGTCGAATCCGTATTGCGCGCAACCTCAGAGACTACCCTTACCCGATGCTAGCTACCAATCAACAATCACAAGAAGTACTGGATCAGTTATCCGGCGTGCTGGAGAATGATGAGCTGGAGACGATCAGTAACTTTTCGCTTATTCCGCTGTCTGACCTTAACGAGCTTGAGCGAATGGTTCTTGTTGAGAAGCATTTAATTAGTCCCAACTTAGCTAACGAATCCAGGAATGGTGCAGTTATTTTAAGCGAAAATGAATCCATCAGCATTATGATCAATGAAGAGGATCATCTTCGCATACAATGCTTATGCCCAGGCTTCCAAATCAAGGAAGTTTGGGACTTGGCGAACCAAATTGATGATATTTTTGAAACCCAGCTGGATTACGGCTATGATGAAAAGAGGGGCTACCTAACAAGCTGCCCTACTAATGTCGGAACCGGGATTCGCGCTTCAGTGATGATGCATTTACCCGCTCTGGTGCTCAGCCAACAGATCAATCGGATTTTATCCGCTGTTACACAAGTTGGATTGACGGTTAGAGGATTATATGGGGAAGGCAGCGAAGCATTAGGTAATCTGTTCCAAATTTCGAATCAGATTACGTTAGGACAATCCGAAGACGAGATTATTGATAATTTACACAGTGTTGCAAGGCAAATTATTGAGCATGAGCGTGCTGCAAGGCATAAGCTGATGCAAGAGTCTAGAATGCGTATCATTGATCGCGTGAATCGCTCTCTTGGTATTTTGTCTTACGCAGGAATTATGGACTCTAAGGAGGCTGCGCAGCGCCTGTCGGATGTGCGATTGGGCATAGACCTTGGGATTATCAATAATGTTTCTTCTGATGTTTTGAATGAACTGCTGGTCATGACGCAGCCTGGCTTTCTTCAGCAATATGCTGGTGAGAAGCTGAGCGCCGATGAGCGTGACATGCGTCGAGCTGAGCTGATTCGAGAGAAATTCGGCAGGGTATAGTCAGTTAAGATTCATCCTTTAGGTTTTCCATAGATATACTACTTTTGGAGGTGTTCTCTATGATGTTTGGCAGATTTACAGAACGTGCGCAAAAGGTGCTTTCTTTGGCTCAAGAGGAAGCAGTTCGCTTAGGGCATAACAATATTGGTACTGAGCACATTTTGCTGGGTCTTATTCGTGAAGGGGAAGGTATCGCCGCTAAAGCACTTGTTGCTTTGGGCCTGGGTCTTGAAAAAATTCAAGATGAAGTCGAATCCCTGATCGGCAGAGGACAAGAGCAGCCTACCAACATTGCGTATACACCTAGAGCGAAAAAGGTCATTGAGTTGTCCATGGATGAGGCAAGAAAATTAGGTCACACGTACGTGGGGACTGAACATATTTTACTAGGGCTAATTCGTGAGGGCGAAGGCGTTGCTGCGAGAGTCCTTAACAATCTTGGTGTTTCTTTGAACAAAGCTCGCCAGCAAGTTCTTCAATTGTTAGGCAGCAGTGAGACAGTGTCTCCAAGCCACGGCAACACTCAGAATGTGAATACGCCTACGCTAGATGGTTTAGCGAGAGATCTAACTGCTTATGCCAAAGAGGGTCACCTGGATCCAGTTATCGGGCGTAGCAAAGASATCGAACGTGTGATCCAAGTGTTAAGCCGCAGAACCAAAAACAATCCGGTGCTGATCGGTGAGCCGGGGGTTGGTAAAACGGCAATTGCCGAAGGCCTCGCTCAGAAAATCATTAATAATGAAATTCCGGAAACGTTGAAGGATAAAAGGGTTATGACACTCGATATGGGTTCTGTAGTAGCAGGCACCAAATATCGCGGTGAATTTGAGGATCGTCTCAAAAAGATCATGGACGAAATTCGGCAAGCGGGCAACATCGTGCTCTTCATCGATGAACTTCATACTTTGATCGGCGCTGGTGGTGCTGAAGGTGCAATTGATGCCTCCAACATCTTGAAACCGGCATTGGCCAGAGGAGAGTTGCAATGCATCGGTGCTACAACGCTTGATGAATACCGCAAATATATCGAGAAGGATGCTGCGCTTGAGCGTCGTTTCCAACCAATTACGGTGGATCAACCGTCCCCAGATGAAGCCGTCCAAATCCTATACGGTCTGCGTGACCGCTACGAAGCTCACCACCGTGTGAAAATTACGGATGCTGCTATTCAAGAGGCTGTTAAGCTATCTGACCGCTACATTACAGATCGTTTCTTACCGGATAAAGCAATTGACTTGATCGATGAGGCTAGTTCCAAAGTAAGATTACGTTCTTACACGATACCGCCTTCATTGAAACAGCTAGAGAACAAGCTGGAAGATATCCGTAAGGAGAAGGATGCCGCGGTTCAAAGCCAGGAGTTCGAGAAAGCGGCTGGGCTTCGTGACACTGAACAGAAGCTTCGCGAAGAACTGGATACGACGAAAAACGACTGGAAAGAAAAACAAGGTCGTTTGGATACAGAAGTAACGCCAGATGATATCGCTCAAATCGTAGCAAGCTGGACAGGGATTCCTGTTAGCAAGTTGGCGGAAGAGGAGACAGATCGTCTGCTCAAAATGGAAGACATTCTTCATGAGCGTGTCATTGGCCAAGAAGAAGCGGTTAAAGCCGTCAGCCGCGCAATCCGCCGTGCTAGAGCAGGTCTCAAAGATCCGAAGCGTCCAATGGGCTCCTTCATCTTCCTAGGACCTACTGGTGTAGGTAAAACCGAGTTAGCGCGCGCGTTAGCTGAATCTCTATTCGGTGACGATAACGCTGTAGTTCGGATCGACATGTCGGAATACATGGAGAAACACTCGACGTCTCGTTTGGTCGGAGCGCCTCCAGGGTACGTTGGCTATGAAGAAGGTGGCCAACTGACAGAGAAAGTTCGCCGTAAACCATACTCGGTTGTACTGCTCGATGAGATCGAGAAAGCACATCCAGAAGTTTTCAATATTCTGCTGCAAGTGCTGGAAGATGGTCGTTTGACAGATTCCAAAGGACGTACAGTCGATTTCCGCAACACATTGATCATTATGACTTCCAACGTAGGCGCGGATATGATTAAGAAAAACTCTTCACTTGGCTTCACAGCTGCTCTTGATGCTGGTAGAGATTATACCAACATGAAAGATAAAGTGATGGGCGAGCTCAAGAAAAGTTTCCGTCCTGAGTTCCTTAACCGGATCGACGAAATCATCGTCTTCCACTCCTTGGATGAGAAGCATATCGCCGAAATTGTTACTTTGATGGCCGATGATCTTCGCAAACGTCTGAAAGAACAAGAGGTTGACTTCTTGCTGACAGACAAAGCCAAAACGTTCCTGGCCAAAGAAGGGTACGACCCGACTTACGGCGCAAGACCGCTTCGTAGAGCCATCCAGAAGCATATTGAGGACCGTTTGTCTGAGGAGCTTCTCAGAGGCAACATTACTAAGGGCGACTCCTTAACGATTGATGAGAATGAAGGCGAGCTGGTTGTCCTGAAGGGCGAAGGCGTAGCAGCTAAATAAAGCAAGCAAAGAAGCATTTTGCTGCATCCGGTTCTTGGGTGTGGCAAAATGCTTTTTATTTTCAGATGACCTTTCATGGACTTCGTAAAAATGGTAAACTTTATTGGTAAGGATAGCCAAATATAGAATTGAAAGATCTAAGGAGTCACTTACGTCATGAGTAAACAGAAAACGAAATTTTGCTGTCAAGAATGCGGTTATGAATCGCCAAAATGGATGGGCAAGTGCCCAGGTTGTCAATCTTGGAATACGATGGTAGAAGAAGTCGAAACGGTTGTGCGTACAAAGGGTATGAATTCTTCTGCTCCTCGCACGAAAGAAAAACCGACCCCCATCATACATATAGAAAGTAGCCCAGAGCCTAGGGTTGTGACCAGCAATAAAGAATTGAATCGCGTCTTAGGCGGAGGTATTGTGCCTGGATCTTTGATTCTCGTAGGTGGGGATCCGGGGATCGGGAAATCAACGTTACTGCTCCAAACTTCTTTCGAGCTGACGCAAGCACATCAGAAAGTTCTATATATATCGGGGGAAGAGTCTGTTAAACAGACGAAACTTCGAGCGGATCGCTTGAATGCATCATCTCCGCTGCTCTATGTTCTTTGTGAAACGAACCTGGAACTTATTGAGGAAGCTATTCAAGAAATTGAACCAGATTTCTTGGTGATTGACTCCATTCAGACTGTCTACCATCCTGCCATTACATCGGCCCCAGGAACCGTTTCGCAAGTCCGGGAATGTACGGGTCACTTTATGAGAATAGCTAAGGGGAAAGGTATTGCAACGGTCCTTGTCGGCCACGTGACGAAGGAAGGTGCTATTGCGGGACCTAGGATGCTGGAACACATGGTCGATTGCGTCCTTTACTTCGAAGGAGAGCGGCATCACTCTTACCGCGTGCTTCGTGCAGTCAAGAATCGATTCGGGTCTACGAATGAGATCGGAATTTTTGAGATGCAAGAAGCAGGACTTGTCGAAGTAAGCAACCCTTCCGAACTGTTCCTATCCGAGAGGCCACTTGGTGTTGCCGGCTCTACCGTGGTTGCGAGCATGGAAGGAACGCGTCCGGTGCTGGTAGAGATTCAGGCGTTGGTTTCTTCGACGAATTTCCCATCTCCCAGAAGGATGGCGACTGGTGTCGATCATAACCGACTTTCTTTGATCATTGCCGTTTTAGAGAAACGTATGGGAATGTTCCTTCAGAATCAGGACGCTTACCTGAACGTGGCTGGCGGCGTCAAACTTGATGAACCTGCCGTCGATTTAGCCATAGCGATTAGTATCGCATCCAGCTTCCGGGATCACGCTACGAGACCTTTTGACGTCGTGTTCGGTGAGATCGGGTTGACCGGAGAAGTCCGCGGTGTATCCCGGATTGATCAACGGGTGAAGGAAGCGGAGAAGTTAGGATTCCGCAGAGTTATTATGCCAGAGAAAAGTTTGAAGGGGTGGACGCATCCGCCCGGTATGGAGATTATTGGGGTGAATACGGTGTCGGAAGCATTGAAAGCGGCACTGGAGTAGCTCTTGAATCATTCAACCTGCAAGCCTTCAGGAGGACTATATGAGTAAAGAAGAGATAAAGCGAGACGTCATGAGCCAATTGCTGCAAATGGTAGCCCCTGGCACACCGTTCCGTGACGGTTTGGAGAATGTTTTACGCGCCAAAACGGGCGGACTTATTGTTGTTGGATATAGCGCGGAAGTAAGGGAAATCGTCGATGGCGGATTTTCGATCGATTGTGATTTTTCGCCCAATTATTTATATGAACTGGCCAAAATGGATGGAGCGATCATCCTGAGCGAAGATATCAAACGTATTCTCTATGCGAATACGCAATTAATTCCGGATTCTTCGATTTCCTCTTCGGAAACAGGAATCCGCCATCGGACAGCTGAACGTGTTGCGAAGCAAACGAATAAGTTAGTTGTTTCGATTTCGCAGCGACGCAATGTCATCACCCTTTATCAAGGCAACTTGCGCTATGCGCTCAAAGATATAGGCGTTATATTAACGAAAGCTAATCAAGCCATCCAAACGTTGGAACGGTACAAAGTTGTTTTGGATCAGTCGCTGACGAACCTGAGTGCGTCGGAGTTTGAAGAGCTTGTTACGCTGCACGATGTCACCAATGTCATTGCTCGTTTTGAAATGGTGCTGCGCATTAAGGCAGAAATCAACCGTTATATTAACGAGTTGGGCAATGAAGGCCGATTAATTAGCATGCAATTGGAAGAACTTGTTGGCAATGCGGAACTTGAAGCGCGTTTGCTCGTAAAAGATTATGTAAGGGAATTATCCGAGGACCGAGTCAAAGAAATGCAAGCTGGCTTGAAGCGGTTATCTTCGGATGAATTGCTGGAACCGCACCAAATTATTCGATTACTCGGCTATCCGCATACGAATTCAATTGCTGAAGAGCCAGTTTCCCCACGTGGATTCAGGGTTCTTGGGAAAATACCGCGGCTTCCCTCGATCATTATTGCGAATCTTGTAGAGAAATTTGGCTACCTGCCGCACATGATGATGGCAACCATTGAAGAGCTGGATGAAGTTGACGGAATCGGAGAAGTGAGGGCGCGCGCAATTAAAGAGGGCCTCAAAAGAATTCAAGAACAAGTCTTCATTGACAGACATATTTAAAGTGGATACAATCATAAAGTATCTATTGTTGAGGTTTTATAAAGTCAAGTTTAGGGCATAGTAAATCCAGAGGTGGACAAAAAAATATGTTAACAAAATCAATTCCCAGTCTTTTTACAGTAGGGAACTTATTCCTAGGTGTTCTGTCGATAATTCTCGCTTTCAGTGGTGAGCATGGTATCGCAGCTGTACTTGTCATTGTTGCCATGTTGCTTGATGGTCTTGATGGTCGTGTAGCACGGGCATTGAATGCACAAAGTGAATTTGGTAAAGAGCTAGACTCGCTCTCCGACGTAATTTCTTTCGGTGTAGCACCTGCCTTTATCATGTATGTAGTAGCTTTTAATGATCCGAGTGTGATCAGTCCGGCATTTGCTTGGATCGTCACGGCGATCTTCCCCATTTGTGGAGCACTTCGTTTGGCTCGCTTCAATGTTGTTGCTGGTACACCTGGCTATTTCATCGGGTTGCCGATTCCAGCTGCAGGTGGTGTGCTTTGTACCTTAGCGTTGTTTGTGAACGAAATTAACGTCTATGTGCTTTTGGTAAGTACAATTATGTTGTCTTACTTGATGGTAAGTACAGTGAAGTACCCGAACTTCAAGAAAGCGGGTATTCCTAAAGCAGCAATCTGGATTACACCAGTTATCGTTGCTGTGGCAGTCTTGATTGCAATTAAATGGCCTGAGTCCATTTCCAAAATGATCTTCGTACCTCTTCTATTGTACGCGCTTTATGGCTTAAAAAAAAACGTTGATGGATTTTTCATTCGACTCCGCAGAAAGAACAAAAGACGTGGTGTAGACGATTCAAATTCCGTTAAGTCCGACGTTTAATGATGAATTTCCCAAAATAAAAAGCATTTATTTTCTTCTGATCATCTCAGAGAAAATAAATGCTTTTTTGTTTGTTCATCTTCATGTTCATGACATGTTGAAGAGTCCTAGTGTTGTGCATTTCTTGGATTCATTCTCAACGACTTGTTCCAGGTTAACATCAAGAATGTTGCTTAGTGCGGACATATAGAACAAATTCCTGCCCAGTTCACTACTGACAACCTCGATGCATTGTTCACACAGGTGACCGGATACATGAGTGCCCAGCACATCCTTAGCCTCATTCAAAGTCATCTCTGGATGGTACTCTTGCTTCGCTGCGTTGACCTGAATACATCCACATTCTGTAATGGATTTCACCACGGAACGGTTAGCAGCTGCACCGGACTGTTGAAATTTGGATAAGACGTCAAGCAGACTTCGGTGACGGAGTAACAATTCGGATACTTGATCTTGAAACTGCTTTAAAGTCAAGGAGCTCATTCCATCCACCTCGGGTGTGTTGGTAACTTCCAATTTCATTATAATGGAAGCCCCTTAATATTTCAATTTTACATCTGAATAAGTGATTAACGATGGATAAATTGGAACATAATTGTAATGTAGCTTTATTAATATGTTGATGCAGGGGGTGAATCTATGATGAGGAAATGGGTACAGTTCATTTTGGCCATCATGGGTGGTAGTTTAGGTTTTGGATGGAGTGAAGCCGTCCTTCGAACGACAGGTTTCATGAATGAGTCAGRAAAAGCAATAGCCATCAATAGTTTATGCGCGGTAGTTATGTTCATTCTTTCAGCATGGGTTGCAGGCAAGGGGATGAAGCTGCTTGTCAAAGGGGAAAGAAACGTTGCGGACATTCCTGTGTCCGATCTGCTCTCAGGTACATTAGGACTAGTAATTGGACTGCTTATATCGGTATTGGTGTTCCCTGTGCTCGATCAGGTGAAGTGGGCAAGCCCTATTTTACCCTTCGTCGTCTCGGGGGTTCTAGCAGTTATGGGGTTTCGCATTGGTTACAGCAAGCGGGAAGAGCTGGTTCAGATTATTGCGATGAGTCGGGTAGTCGCTCCAGAGAAGCAGACACACCGTCCCTACGAGGAACATAAGATTCTCGATACAAGTGTCATTATTGACGGGCGCATTGCGGATATTTGCAAAACAGGTTTTATCGAAGGCACTCTCGTTATACCGGAGTTCGTCCTGGAAGAACTGCAGCACATTGCAGACTCATCAGACTTGCTTAAGCGGAATCGCGGGCGGCGCGGACTTGATATTTTGAACAAAATCCAAAAGGAACTCGAAGTGAAAGTGCTGATTTATGAAGGCGATTTCGAAGAGATATCCGAAGTAGATAGCAAATTGGTGCGTTTGGCGAAAGTGCTGCAAGGGAAAGTAATTACGAACGATTTTAACCTGAATAAAGTCTGTGAACTGCAAGGGGTATCGGTGCTGAATATTAATGATTTGGCGAATGCCGTGAAGCCTGTAGTTCTGCCGGGTGAAGAAATTATTGTTCAAGTCATTAAAGATGGCAAAGAGCATGGACAAGGTGTCGCTTATCTTGACGATGGTACAATGATTGTTGTGGAAGGTGGACGTGAATTCATTGGAATGACGCTTGAAGTGATGGTAACGAGTGTGCTGCAAACTTCAGCGGGCCGAATGATTTTCGCGAAACCGAAATTATTGGAAAAAGCGCAGTAAAACCAGTATGATAGGGAGATGTAACATAGCACTTACTGTTTATCCTTGGGTCTATGCTTACGCAGTAAGCTTTCGAATAGAAAGCGCTCAGTTGAGTTGGAGGACTTAGGCTTATGGGGAAGCTAGGGGTTATCATCGTGGCAGCGGGCAAGGGCTCGCGCATGGGAACCGCGGAGAGTAAACAATATTTACAACTGGGACAGAAGCCAATTCTGGTACATACGTTGCAATTATTTCAAAACATACATGAAGTGAATGAAATCATTCTAGTTGTTGGCGGAAATGACGTAGAGCGCTGTACAGGCTATGTACAGAGCTATGCGCTTTCCAAGGTCACTCATGTGCTAGCAGGCGGGGCGGAGCGTCAGGATTCCGTCAGACGGGGCCTTGAAGCCTTAGAACAGGGTACCACTTGGGTACTTGTGCATGACGGTGTTCGTCCTTTCGTCAAGAAAGAACATGTGTTCGATTGTCTATCGAAGGCAAAAGATCAGGACGCAGCCGTGCTGGCTGTTCCCGTGAAGGATACGATAAAAGTCGTAGATTCCGAAAAGCGAATACAATCTACACCGGATAGACGAAGCTTGTGGGCCATCCAAACCCCGCAAGCTTTTCGGCTTTCTCTTTTGCAGGAGGCGCATCAACGTGCCCTTCAGGAAGATTTCCTGGGGACAGATGACGCTATGCTGGTAGAGCGGTTAGGAACAACGGTGCATGTTGTTGAAGGGGACTATTACAATATTAAGATAACTACACCGGAAGATTTGCCATGGGCAGAATGGATACTACAGAATGTAAGGGGAGAGGAACAACAATGATTCGTGTAGGACAAGGATTTGATGTTCATCAGTTGGTGGAAGGCCGCAAGTGTATTATTGGAGGCGTGACGGTTCCTTATGAAAAGGGGCTGCTCGGCCACTCCGATGCGGATGTGCTCCTGCATGCAGTTAGCGATGCGATTCTAGGCGCTCTGGGCTTAGGAGATATCGGGAAGCACTTCCCGGATACAGCAGCGGAATTCAAGGATGCGGACAGCTTGGTCCTTTTGAAACACGTATGGCAGCTTGCAAAAGATAAGGGGTACCGTCTGGGGAATACAGATTCCACGATAATTGCCCAGAAGCCTAAGATGGCACCGTACATCCCGCAAATGGTTGAAATTATTGCCGATGCCTTGGAAGCGAAACCGGACCAGGTCAATGTGAAAGCAACAACGACGGAGCAGTTAGGTTTCACGGGCCGAGGCGAAGGAATTGCGGCGCAATCGGTTGTTTGTTTAATTCGAGATGTGCTAGAATAGCAGGTATTATTGGGGAGAGAGGGTATAGTCATGAACCAACCTTTACGTGTGCGCTATGCACCAAGTCCAACGGGACATTTACATATAGGCGGTGCTCGTACAGCACTTTTTGATTATTTATTGGCGCGTCGCCATGGTGGGGCATTTGTTGTGCGCTTTGAAGATACGGATCAAACCCGTCATAAGGAATCCGGCATTGAGGATCAATTGAATGGTCTAAGATGGCTTGGATTAGAGTGGGATGAGAGCGTAGATATCGGAGGCCCGTACGGTCCTTATCGTCAGATGGAAAGACTTGATATTTATCAAACCCACCTCAACCAGCTTCTTCAAAGCGGTCATGCGTATCCTTGTTACTGTTCGGAAGCAGATTTAGAACAGGAGCGGGCAGAGCAGGAAGCACGCGGCGAGATGGGCGGTTACTCCGGGAAGTGCCGTCACTTGACGCCTGAGCAGATTGCCGCCTTTGAAGCGGAGGGCCGTAAGCCTTCAACTCGCTTCCTTGTACCGGCAGACCGGATCATTGGCTTCAAAGATAAGGTTCGCGAGCACGTTGAGTTTGAATCGAATGGGATCGGCGACTTCATTATCGCACGCCCTGACGGGATTCCTACGTATAACTTTGCTGTAATCGTAGATGACCACATGATGAAAATCAATTTGGTTATTCGCGGGGAAGAGCATCTGTCCAATACCCCTAGACAAATTCTGATGTACGAAGCTCTCGGTATGCCTGTTCCGGAATTCGCTCACTTGGCGCTGATCCTCAACCAGGACCGCAAGAAAATGAGCAAACGGGATGAGTCTATTATCCAGTTTATCGAGCAGTATCGGGAGCTAGGTTATTTACCGGAAGCTGTTGTGAACTTTATCGCTCTGCTAGGATGGTCTCCAGGCGGCGAAGAAGAGATGTTTACGAAGGAAGAATTGATCGCCCAGTTTGACCTCGATCGTGTATCGAAGAGTCCAGCTGTCTTTGATATGGATAAATTGAACTGGATGAACAACGCCTATTTGAAAAAAGCTCCGCTCTCGCGCGTTGTCGAGCTTTGTGTGCCTCATCTGCAAAAGGCCGGATACATCGAACCACAGTTGGACGAAGCGGGTCAGGCTTGGGTGACGGCTCTGATCGGCCTCAACCAAGAGAGAATGCGCTTCGCCGCGGAAATTGTCGAACTATCCAGCATCTTCTTCAAAGAAGAGCTTGTTATCGACGAGGAAGCAGCGGCTATTTTGAAAGAAGAGCATGTACCCGTCGTATTGACCAGTTTCTTGGGTCAAGTCGAGCAAGCGGAGTCTTTCACAGTAGAGGCTATCCCTGCCTTATTGAAACAAGTCCAGAAGGATACAGGTTATAAAGGGAAGCAATTGTTTATGTCGATCCGTTCCGCACTGACAGGACAAGTGCATGGACCTGACCTAAATGTGTCGCTTTACCTACTTGGAAAAGAAAAAGTCGCTGCTCGGTTGCGGAACTTATTGTAATATAGGGTGCTTTTCGCTATACTTAGTTCAATAAGGAATGCAATGATCAGGAGAGTACGCTTATTTAGGGATTTATCAGAGAGGATAATCGGAGCCGTCAGGCTCTGGCTGTGAGTTATCCATTCCCTTTAACCGGAAATGCACCTGGGAGCTGCCGCGCCGAATACTCGGTTTCAGAGTAGGGTAGGCGCAGCCGAAATACCCACGTTACGGGTTATTGAGTTGGGAGACTTCCGAGTCACCAAGCAGAGTGGAACCGCGATTAATCACGCCTCTGCAGCCATATGGCTGCGGGGGCTTTTTATTATACGCAGGAGTTTGATTTCCTACAAAAGAAGGTGAGAGYATGTGGCAAACGATCAGATCTGATATTTCCGCCGTATTCGATAACGACCCGGCTGCACGCAGCTGGTTTGAGGTTGTGTTTACGTACTCTGGCCTTCACGCGATATGGGCACATCGAATAGGTCATTGGTTTTATAAAAGAAAGATGTTCACAATTGCCCGTGTTGTTTCCCAGTGGAGCCGTTTCATGACAGGTATCGAG
>NZ_JBFTQB010000071.1:0-12368 GCF_056398785.1 Paenibacillus sp. 01T422
CATTTATTCCGTCCACCATTCGAATTTCCACATATTTCAAGCCTTCAGCTTGTATCCAATCCAGCGCTTCTATGAAATCATTGCTTACTTCATCGCTAATGACGCCAAGTCGGTCCTCTATCATAAGTTATACACTCCTTCAAATATGTAGATTGTATGATTTGCGGAAAATAGTTTAGAGCTTTACCGTTTTTCCAGTTGCCCGGCTCTCGTTAGCAGCTTCCAGGAAGCGAATGATTTCAACCGTTTCTTGAGGAGCAATAGATGGCGTTCCCGATTGAAACATGGCCACAGCCGCCTCGACTAGACCAGCATATTTCGGTTTCGGATGCTTGTCGCCATCTACGAATTCCGTTCCATTCGCACGGTGTATGACGGCCCCGAACGATTTATTTCCCTGCCTGTTGCCCCGAATAGTCCCCATTCGACCATCCTGCCAAACACCAACGACCAGCTCATGCAGCTCGCTCGTGCTTGCTGTTACCTGCACGCAGCCTTCGCCTAAAATGCGATACAACATTTCTGCAGCGTGAATACCGTACCAGAACAGGCCGGGCTGCGTTGGCTGCAGTTCTGCCGGTCCGTAGCAATCAGCACCAATGATATCATCTGTTCCCTCTGAAAGCGCATCAACCAGCCCTTGCTCATAACGCAGCGATGATGCACTCATCAACGGCACGTTATAGTCAGCCGCCAGTCGTATCATTTCCTTCGCATCCATAGTTGAAATGGCAAACGGTTTATCGATGAACACCGGTTTGTTAAACGTAACAATTCTACGGAACTGCTCCRAATGAACACGTCCGTCCACAGAAGTTAGCAAAATCGCATCTGAACGTTCCGCTACCTCCTCGGGAGAATCAAGCAACTGCACACCGTACTCGTCCCTAATCGCACTTGTGAACCGCTCCAGTCTCGAATAGCTCATTTCAAAATCAGGTGATCCGCCGGGAAAAGCATACATGACCTTCCCCCCGGGAACATGAAACTCATTATCTTGCTCGTTTAGCAGCTTAGTGAAAGCCGTGCAGTGTGAGGTGTCAAGTCCGATCATCCCGATTATCAACGATTTGGGGGTAGTCATTATAGTCAGCCCTTTCTGTACTTCCTTTCTGTACTTCTCAGCTATTATTGTGCTTGTGATACGAGCCTACGAGCCTTCCCTCTTTAAAAGTGCTCAAAATATGCAACGAACGATCGTCCATACACTCAAATAACACGATATCCGCCGGGGCATTTTGTTGAAGTCCATTAGCTGTCGGCAGGCCCATTAGCTCTGACGGCTTGATCGATGCCATATCCCATGCATCAGCCAAGCTGCTTAAGCCTTTCTTCACTAGATGCTGAATGCCCCACAGCAGCATTTGTGCGGATCCAGCCAGCAAGTTAGGATTTTCAGCAAGATGCAGCTTACCACTTGGAGCCAGCACAACCTCACCACCAATGTGCGTCTTGTAGCGTCCTGGTTCAAGTCCGCTTAAATAGACAGCATCACTGACGAGAATTGTTTTGTCACCTTTTACCTTCATGAATACTTTAAGCACCGATTCAGGTAAATGAAACCCATCAGCGATCATACACGCCCAGAGCTCATCTGCCGCTAACTGCTCCCAAATATAATTCGGATGCCTTGGCAGCATCAGGTGAGCTGCGTTGCCTAGATGCGTGGACACCCTAGCCCCAGCGCTTATCGCTGAACGGATCTGTTCGGGCGAAGCATTGGTATGCCCAATAGATACCGTAACGCCGCTATCTGTACAGCGTCGGATAAAACCACCAGCTTCCGGCCATTCCGGAGACATCGTCACCAAGGCAATACGGCCTTCCGCAGCTTCCTGCCAACGCTGGAATAACTCCCAATTCGGAGCTGTAATGTATGCTTTACCATGGGCTCCCCGCGGTCCATCCTCCGACGAAATGAACGGCCCCTCCAGGTGAATTCCACGGATGCAGCTGTCAGAAAGAGGATCCTTGCGACAAGCTTCCGATATGGCGCCAAGTATCTGGCTAATCTTATTCTCACTGTTCGTGATTACCGTTGGATAATAGGTGGTGACACCCTTTTTCCAAAGATCACGCGTCAGTTCCATTATCGTTTCCTTCGCCAACGGAGCTTGATTGACATCCTTTCCTGCGAAACCGTTGATTTGCAGATCGACCAGACCGGGTCCGATCCATGGCAGCTGCTCCTGAAGCTCGGCGGCGTCTATTAACTGAATATCCGCAATACAGCCGCTCGCTATGGTAACTTCTATCGGCACTCCTGTACGGTAATGTCTACCCGCAAGACTAGTCTTGCCTTCAACTTGTTCGTTGCTTTTGATATTCATCCCTCTGCCCCAGGTGTCTTGTATCATCTAGCAAACAACTCCTCCTCTACGTATTCCTATGTCATGTCATCAGCAGAGGGCTATTTCATAATAATCTCTTTCCCGATGCGCGCCGATTCGTAAATAGCAAGAATCAAATCCACTGCTTTCCTTCCTTCTTCTCCCGAAACCATCGGATCCCTATCTTCACGGATTGCTTGGATTAAATCATCCACCAATAAAAAATGCCCGTCATTGGCGATATGCGAAGGATCATTCTTAGCGCTTACTCTTGGTTCTACCTTAGGCGCTTCTTCCTCACTATCTGCAAATTTCCACTGCTTGAACCCTGTATCATCAAATATGATCGTGCCTTTCTCCCCGTGAAGCTCGAAGCGTGTCTCTTGCCCCGGATACACGGAAGTAGTTCCCTGAATCACGCCGAATGCGCCGCTTTTATACTTCACAACGGCAACTGCCGTATCTTCCACTTCTATTTCACGTACCAGCGCGGACGAATAAGCGAAGACGGACTGGACATCTCCCATCAGCCACTGAATCAAGTCGATGCCATGCACACCTTGGTTCATCAGGGCGCCGCCGCCATCGATAGCCCAAGTGCCGCGCCAGCCGGCACTTTTGTAATACTGTGGGCTGCGATAGCTTTTCTGGTAAGCATCGCCAAGCACCAGCTTACCCAGCTTGCCAGCCTCAATGGCTTTTTTCGCAACAATAGAAGCCTCAGTCACACGGCGTTGGAATACGCAGCCGAGTTTCACATTTGCCTTGCGGCAAGCCTCTATCATTAGCGTCATATTATCCGCAGTGATATCAAGCGGCTTTTCACATAACACATGTTTGCCTGCCTGTGCTGCGGCAATAACAACTTCTGCGTGATAGCCACTTGGTACGGCTACCGTAACAGCATCGATATCATCACGTTTCAGCAGCTGCTGATAGTCCTGATACACATGTGGAATCGAAAAATCTGAAGCTATTTTGCCAGCCTTTTCTATCTCAACATCTGCGATGCCAACCAGTTCCGCTTGAGAATTACCTACGATAGCCTTCGCATGAGATGGAGCAATAACACCGGCTCCTATGACAGCAAATCTCATTTTTTCACTCATATCTATATTCCTCCTCGCTTCTTCGTTATTTACTTCACTACTTGTTCGCTTCCTGTCTCACTTGAAGCATATACACTCTCGATGACAGAAACGACAGTTCGGGAATACGCACCAGAGCAATCCAGCATGGCATCGTTTGTAATCGCATCCATAAAATCGATTAATTGCTTAACCAAGGGTTTCTCAGCTGGCTTCAGTCGTACTGGCTCGTAAGTTCCGTTACGGCTTATCGACAAGCCTTTACCAGTCTCTAGCTTGAGCATTCCCTTTGTACAAATAAATTCCGTTTCATTACGGGAAACTCCTGGATATCCGGATTGCATAATCATCGCTGGAACTCCTGAGGACGTTTCCAAAAAAAGAACTCCGCTGCCTTCAACATCACCCCGTTCTTCATGGAAGCTTACGGACGCTTTCACCTTGGTAACCCTGCTTTGTGTTATCCATTGAATTTTGTCAATAGAATGCGCTCCCAGATTCGTCATGATGCCTCCTCCTGCCTTCCTCTTCTCGAAGAACCACCCGGGTCGATCTGCTCTATAATAGTTTACGTGCCGTATATCATTAATCATAACTAGCTTTCCTAGCTCGCCACTCTCAATAATCCGTCTAGCCTCAATATTCTCTGGAAAATAGTGTTGGGTATGACCAACCATCAGCTTGACCTCATAACGCTCAGCAGCAGCAATAATCTCATCGCATTCCGCTGTATTCAGGGCCATCGGCTTTTCAAGTAAAATATGAGAGCCATGTTCGGCACAGCGAATAGACACTTCCTTGTGCAAAAAATGTGGCAGCGCAACCACTGCAATATCTGGTTTTTCTGTTTGCAGCATTTCTTGGTACTCTGTATATGCCCGAATGCCAAATGTCTTAGCTGTCTCCAAGGCAAGAGATTCATTAATTTCAGCAACTGCAACTAGCTCCAATCCATCAATCTCCCTTGCTGCCTCTAAATGTTTGACACCTATAGCCCCTGCGCCCATTACTGCCAGCTTCATACCCGCTATCCCTCCCACTTGCACTGTCTGTTCATGCAGCTAACGTTAATCCTTATATTAGTAGCAATGCTAATGAAAATAAACCCGCAGTAATACGAATTTTGCACATAATTACGAATAATTCGAATATTAGTGAATCATCTGGAAAAACGACTACTTTGGAGAAACAACTCTACCCATGGCAGGTTTCACTCCCAAGGAATATCAAAGATAAAGGCTGCCGATTTAATCCGTAAGGGTAACCCTTTCCGAAGTCTATCAGCAGCCTGTTCTTTCTTTAATAATTGCCCGCAAAGCGGCTTGGCGGCGGCACATTCCCTTCTTTATCGAAGCTGTCCATATACACAGCTCGTTTCGCCACAGTAGCTTCCGCAGCATCCAATGCTTTCACATTGTCTCCTTGAAACAGTTCATCAATAATCCATTTCTGGCCGAATCCCGCATGAACCACCTCATCAGCCCAGTCGAAATCCTGGAACGTCGTCATCAATGGGTCTTTGGCGATATCCCGACAGAATTCCCATTCCTCCCTTTTTCCCGGAGGGTATTTCATCGCTGCTTTCTCAATGGCAATTGTTAAATGTGTATAGGCTTCATCGTCATTAAACAATTGACTTGTCATATCATACCAGCCGGTCCAATTCGGGATGGCATGAACATCATAGCCTTTGCTCCGCAGCGCCGCTTCTCCGAACCAGCAGTGCCGGACCTCATCCCATAAATGCCTCGCGGTATCGTGGTAGAAGGACCACGGCTTCCCTTCCGTAGAGAAGTGTACATAAGCGACGCCTTCGGCTGGCGACATCTCGAAGTAGCGGGCCAGCATCATTTGAAGAAAACGTCCTTCATCATTGTCTTCGAATGTCATTCCTTTCATTTTGACAACAGACGTGCTGAACCGATTGTCTCTGGTGCTCGTGAATGGAAGCTGAAACGCTTCCGTGCTTACAAACAAACTCGGATCCACCGATACCTTATCCTCGCATCCATCAATCCCCCCAGCTGCTTGCAGCAACGCTTGAATATACTGCTTCCAGCGCTCTGCACTCACTTTCTCCTCCCTGCTAGCGGATTCCATAAAGTGAGCAATCGCCTGCTCGCCCCAAACCATCTGCCCTTGGCGATCCATGAGCTGGTGCTGTAATAGATGTATCGTCGGTTCATCAACGAGCGGCTGAGCTTCAGATAGATACCTATTCACGGCCTCGATCATCGCTGGTTTCAACACCTCAAATAAGGCGACCAACAAGTTCAGCGTATTGGACGATTCCAGAATTTTAAGCATCAGCAAATCTAACGCATCATCTGGGCACTTCTCAAAAGCTCGCGCACCCATCCGAAGCTGTTTGCAGCGATTGCGGAACTGGTTATAGAATTCAGCATCCTGCCATGTGAACCGAGCTAACGCTCCCTTGACCTCATATTCAGGCCGTGCTGTCATGTGGCCCGCTTCAAGCCTCATACAACGCCGATCAACGTACGCAATGCGCTGAAGACGCTTAGCCGATGCCTCGACAGACAAACCAATTCGATCCCAATGTTCGATCCCCATAAAAGGATGCAGCATATCAAAACATCTCCTTCAAATATTTGTACTATTTCTATCTTGAATAACTTCATATTACTGATTATTCGGTGTAAAATGAATTCACTACTCGACGAAATGTTTGTACTTTTCTACACAAAGGAGATACTTGAACGTGGAATTTAGTTCACAACTAGGCTTAAATGGCAACTTCGGCAAAGTCACCTGCGAGCGGACATGGAAATGGGATACACGGCAGCAGCCACTCGAAGACTTCGATCTCTGGTATGCTTGGAACGGAACAGGCACGATGCTTCGAAACAAGGTGACCTATCCGATTGGTGGAGGAACATGTTTCGTATTCAGTCCGGGAGACACAACGGCAGCAAGTCATGATCCGCAGCAGCCATTAACGGTCACCTACATTCACTTTTCTTTGGCTGACTATAAGCCATTACTGCCGTCAATGCCATCCGGTAATCACACTGTGAAGGATCGATTCGTTTTCGAGACCTATCTGAATCGTTATGTGGAAACGATGTTGGAGAACACGAAAGATTCCGCTGTAGAGGGAAAGCTCTTGTTGACCTTAATGTTGATGCAGTTAAAACGTGAAGAAGATCAGCCGAGCTTACGTCCAGCCGATCATTTAACCTCACTCATTCGAATGTTAGCTCACCGTATTCGTCAGACACCAGGCGTACCACATTCGCTTGAATCATTGGCGGAGAATGCCAACTTATCTCCGCGCTACTTTTCTCTGAAGTTCAAAGAAATTATGGGGATATCCCTCGAAAAATATATCATTCAGATCCGCATTGAGCGGGCCGAACAATTACTGCGTTATAACGGGATGAATGCCTCTGAGGTCGCAGAAGCACTGGGATATAAAGATTTGTCTTTTTTCAGCAGACAGTTCAAAAAAGTAAGAGGAAAAAACCCTTCCGAAATTAGGAAAGAAGGGTTGCGGAAATAAATGTATGCAGTCTCAGAGCAGACTCAGCTCGCTTTACGGCCCTTTGCTCACCCAAAATGTAATCCGATCACYACTAGGAATAGCCGTCCCGGAAGCAATGTCTTGTTTGAAAACAGTTCCTTCATCAGCTCCATTCGACTCCAAGTAGAACTGGTAGCGAAGACCTGCTTCCAGTGCCATCCTCTCTGCGTCTTCCCTCGTATGAGCAGTCAAATCAGGGACGAGGACCAGCTTGTCTTGTACCGCGCCATCACCAGTCGGCTTTGCGGCATCTGTAGGCTTAGCCGTCGGTGCGGCAGTTGGGGCAGGTACTGAAGATGCAGAAGCGGGAGTTTTCGTCGACTCTATCCTACCAGTCGATGCCGCTGCGGTATCTGGCGTCGAAATCGCTTGCTGTATGGCATCGTTCGTATATTCCGAGTGCGGACGCAATGACAGAAAGAGGAGTACAACAAGCACACCGAATCCAGCAGTCGCGATCATTGGCCATTTGTAAGCAGCCTTTTTCCCCCTAGTTTTAGGAGGATCTACATATGCTTCTAGAAGAGGCTCTCTCCTCTCGCCAACAATTCCAAGAAGAGCTTCAAGCTCCCGTTGAAAATCCTCTAGCGTGCACAAGCCTTCATACGCCTTGCAGGCTAACCCTACAGCACGTTCCCTAGTTCCTTCTACCAAATCTGCAAACAACAAACTCATCTCAAATGAGTAAGCACTCATGGAGGAAGTTGGAACATCCGTTTTTGCACCCAGTTGATAGAGAAGCAGTGCCAGACCCGGAACACCACGTCTTCCGTTATTCCCTTTCGCCCAACTATTCATGATTAGCAGCTGTCCATTCTCTTCGATCCAGAGATTATCCGCATCAACAGAACATTCGAACAGCTGATTCCTTTGTGTTTCTCGAATGGCCTTAGACAACTCATGTACATAGGCGAGTGCTTGGTGCCCTGTCATCTCCAGATTGTTCAGCTTATCGGACAATAGATATCCCGATTCCGCCTGAAGTGCGGCAAATAACGTTCCCTCTTCCGAACCGACGTCCATAATCGGCATGACGTTCTCGTTGGAGATCTGAGACGCTTTTTTCATCCATCGTAAAGTTTCCTCATTCGCTGATTCATCACTCTCTGGAACGGTATAGATAAGAACATCTCGTCTGGAGATTAAATCCTTCCCTCTAACGATCAGCCCATTCGTCATTTGCTTAAGTGGTTGAACGATCATATATCGATTTGCGATGGTACCCATGGACGTTCCCCCTTATATGTATAGTCTATTCGCCAACGATCTACTTTTTAAGTCATAATTGGCCGTAATTCCCATATCTACAAGGCACCCAAGCAGGGGGTTTAAAATAAAGAAAATTTTCTCATAATATCCACTTTTTTCGGGAAATGTATAGTTGAATGAAATCAAAAATGGAAATTAAGGAGCAAAATATCATGCAAAGCCTATACACAGCTACCGTAACAGCAGTTGGAGGAAGAAGCGGGAAAGTGGTTTCTTCCGATCAAGTCATCTCGCTCGACCTCAAAACACCTACAGGTCTCGGGGGGCCTGGTGGTCATGGCACGAATCCGGAGCAACTTTTTGCAGCTGGATATTCCGCTTGTTTCGATAGCGCATTGAATCTGGCGATTCGCCAAAAAGGCATCAAAGTAGAGGGCACGCAAGTAACTGCCCATATAACTATTAACAAAACGGACGACGGCGGTTTTCAATTATCCGCAGAACTCGATGTAACAGTTGACGGGGTTTCCGAGGAAGTGGCCAGAGAGCTTGCTGAAGCTGCACATCAAATATGCCCTTACTCCAAAGCAACTAGGAGCAATATTGATGTGAAGATCAACATTGTTGAATAAGTGTGCATTTCCAGCGAAATAGTTGACTGTAGTTCACTGAAAATCCTAAACACAAGAACCCACAGCAAGGGCTGTGGGTTCTTGTGTTTATTCTTTATTCATTCCACATAAATTCCTCATCTATATCTTCGTCACTCCATTGCGCCATAAACAACAGCGCGCAACCGCGGATGAATAAAAGGCTCACGACTCGGCAGCAATTGCTGCATGTATACGATAGAAAGCTCCTCTTTGGGATCGATTAATAGATACGATCCAGCCATACCCGCCCAACCGAATTCACCGATCGAACCGTTAATTCCACCAGCCGCAGGATCAAGCATGACGCGAACACCTAGGCCATAGCCATAACCGCTCATTTGAGTCCAGTCGAAATCACGGAGCTGCTGAGCATTCAAATGATTCGTTGCCATCAATTGAACTGTTTTTGAGCTAAGGATACGCGTCCCGTTCAATTCTCCGCCATTCGCTAGAACTTGGGCGAACTTGCTGTAGTCCCCAATCGTCGAAAGCAGCCCTGCTCCGCCGCTTTCCAGCTGACAATCAGGCTGATAACAGGAATCCAATCTATTGTTAGGCGTCATTGTGCCATCAGCAGCACAATCATACATCGTGCACAGGCGATCACGCTGGTCTTCTCTAATACGGAAGGAGGTGTCTTTCATACCGAGAGGCTCGAAAATTTCCTTCTCCAGAAATTCACCAAACTTTTGGCCTGATAACACTTCTATTAATGCGGCAAGAACATCATGGCTCATCCCGTATTTCCAGCGTGTCCCAGGCTCGAAGGCGAGCGGCACGGACGCAATAGCCTTGACAGCCGTTCGAGTATCCATAGTCTCGGCTGCTTTTTCCATTTTTGCGCGAGTCTGGCGTTCGGTTTCATTTCCATCTCCGCCATATGTAATCCCCGAGGTCATCATAAACAGATCTTTGATTCGGATCGGGGCTCCCGCTGGGACTAGTGTCTTCACACCGAAATCGTTATACTTGTACACCTGCGGGTTTTGAAACTCCGGCAAATAATCGCCTAGTGGGTCATTAAGTAGATAGAGACCCTTTTCATAAAGCATGAGCGCTGCAACACAGGTAACTACTTTCGTCATGGAATAAATCCGGTAGAGTGTGTTTGAATTGATCTCTTGCTTTTGTTCCAAATCAGCATATCCCAGGGATTCCTGGTAGATCACTTCTCCCCGGTGCACTACCGTACAAGCGCAACCAACGRGCCCTTTTTCCATAAAGCTCTTCAGCAGCGGAGTCAACCGCTCGCCTAATCGATCGTTTCTACCCACAGTCACAGCCCCTCTCGGAAACGTTTTCAACTCCTATTATAACGGAATAATAGCGCGTTGTCGCATGTGGTTATTTATTCAGGTTTTTTTTTTCTCTTGCTGCAATGGTCTGTTCATATCTGTTAATTTTATCATCTAATCGTTCCAACACATTCTTCATATCTTCCATTCTTGTTCGGAGCTGCTTACGCTGCTCAACTAAGAGCTCTTTTCTAGCCCCTTTGGTCTCATCCCCCTGTTGAAACAACCCCACATACTCGATCAATACTTCAACAGGAAGACCTACGCCCCGCATGCATTTAATAAATTCAACCCATCTGCAATCTTCTTCCGTATAATCCCTGATTCCGCTTTTATTCCGGTTCACTCTTGGAATAAGTCCGATTCGTTCATAATAGCGTAGTGTGTCTTGTGACAGGTCAAATTTCTCGCTTGCTTCGGCTATTAGCATGTTAAATCACCCGTTCTCTGCCGGTATTTTTATCAAACAGCACCTATGACCCGATGTGGAACATACGGCTCTTCCAGTGAAGCAATTTCTTCACGTGATAGCGAAATCGTAAGGGCAGCGACAGCGTCTTCGAGATTAGACATTTTCGTTGCACCAATAATAGGTGCAGTAACAGGTTCTTTTTGCAACAACCAAGCAAGAGCGATTTGGGCACGAGGGACACCATGATGCTCAGCGATGGCTGCAACACGCTCAACTATTAGTTGATCCGTATTTGCCGTCGCATCATATTTCGTTTTCTGAACTTGATCCGTTTCGGAACGATGTGTGGATTCCGACCAATCACGTGTTAATCTTCCAGAAGCAAGCGGGCTGTATGGAATCACACCGATTTTTTCTTCCTTACAAAGCGGCAGCATCTCCCTCTCCTCTTCACGGTAAATGAGGTTCAAATGATTCTGCATCGACACAAACCGGGTCCATCCATTTTTATCAGCTGTATGTAAGGCTTTGAGGAATTGCCAGGCGTACATGGCAGAAGCGCCAATGTATCGTGCTTTCCCAGCCTTAACCACATCATGCAAGGCTTCCATCGTTTCTTCAATCGGTGTATGGTAATCCCAGCGATGGATTTGATATAGATCTACATAATCTGTTCCCAATCGCTTAAGACTTTTATCTATCTCACTCATGATTGCCTTTCGGGAAAGGCCAGCACCATTCGGACCTTGATGCATACGGAAATGAACCTTTGTCGCAAGAACAATTTCATCGCGATTGGCATAATCCTTCAGAGCTCGTCCAACGATCTCCTCGCTGGTTCCGTCTGAATATACGTTCGCCGTATCGAAAAAATTGATACCAAGCTCCAGTGCTTTTTTGATAATTGGACGACTGCGCTCTTCATCAAGCACCCAGGGGTGAACCCATCGCTCTGCAACACCAAAGCTCATACATCCCAGACAAAGACGTGATACATCCAATCCTGTATGCCCAAGTTTCACATATTCCATTTGATTGTTCCTCACTTTCAATTTTAATTACGCTTCCTACAAAACTAGTTTACTCCTTGGAGTTAACTCCAAGTCAAGCCCTCTAATTTATCCGCACAAATGCTCTGTAGAGGATTACCAAAAAAAGACCAACAGCTAGAAGCTGAAGGTCATCTTACATGAACTAGATATCCCGAGACGGATTGATAATAGCTAGAACCTGATGGTCCTCCCATACGCCGTTGATCTTCACATTGCTGCGAGAGATGCCTTCTTTGTGGAAACCGGCCTTCTCTAACACGCGGATAGAACCTGGATTTTTCGGGGAAGCTTCGCCGACGATCCGGTGAAGTCTCAATTCCTCGAAGGCATAACGCACTACCTGTTTCACTGCTTCCGTCATATAGCCCTTGCCATTAGCTGCCTGGTCCAGATTGTAGCCAATCATGCAGCTCTGGAGCGGTCCACGCACGACATAGGTCAGCCCAATGGTGCCGACAATTCGTTCATCTTCCGTTTGSCAAACGACGAAGGAATATTTGCGATCCTCCATTCGATCGACCCTGCTCTTATTCAGCCATTGGAGCTGATGCTCCTCCGTGTAATAATCATCTGAACTGCTTGGAGAAAATTTCTCGAAAAACGCCCTGTTTTGCTTGTTCATTGCAATGATTTGGGCAATATCCGCTTCTTCAGGGAATCGAACATATACTTGTGGCTGAGACATCTGCACCATCCTCACTACGATTTCTTTCGAGCAGTTACAATCGGTTGGTAATACCCTGTTTCTGATGGCATAAGCCATTCAATGTCCGAGAAACCTGCTT
>NZ_JBFTQB010000072.1:0-12354 GCF_056398785.1 Paenibacillus sp. 01T422
GGCTAAATGTATACAGATTTATTAGTTCTTATATAGATTACAAGGCTTAATAGAATCGTGATTAAAATTCTCTGTCGTCGCATATGATAGCGTTTTATTGAAAATATAATGGGATAGTTTCACATTTATTGGAAGCGCTTTATTCATATATTTAGGAAACTAATCTTCTAATTTTGCATAATAAGCAATAATTTAATGCAAGTTTGCGTGAAAAACGCTATTTATTTTACAAAATCAACATGTTTCTTTCCTTCAATTGTATTGAATGAGGCCTTATTAAGTCGTATAGTACCGTATTGTAAAAAGTATAGTTAGGAGGGAAAAAGAAGTAGGAAAGCGTAATACTCATTCAGATTAAGCGCTATATCTTTATTCATGTTTTGTGAGTTAGCCGTTAGTAACCGTCTTATACGATTGAAGGGAGAGTTGTATGAAAAGAATCATTAGTAACAAAAAAATTCCTGCGATGTTGCTGGCACTCGCTACGGTACTGAATTTATCAGGCGTTGGCGCTTTGACGGCCCATGCAGCTCCGCCGGGCGACGCAAACGTACTGAAAAGTGAGAAACTTTCCACTGGCGTCCACTTTACTTCGGAGGAATACAGTAACTACTATAAACCGAACAATCGAGTAGTCGTTAACCGTCTGGATATTAAACCGAACGATCCGAACACGAGGATCATCACTGCCAAGGCGTACGATACCATCAGTGCCGTGGAAACAATCGGTGATCAGGCAAACCGGGAAATTTTGAAAGGCAATCAAGTCATCGCTGGAGTCGACGGCGATTTCTACGATATCGATCCGGCATCCGGAAATCCGCTAGGGTTAATGATGAAGGACGGCGAGCTGATTGTAAGCCAGATGCCAGGCGATAACGATCGCACCAGTTTTTATATCGATAGCGCAAATAAGCCCGCAATAAAAGATGTTCATGCGGAAGGTAAATTCACGGTTACGGGGAACGTCTACGATGTAAACCTGCTTAACCGAAACCAGGCCGTCAATAACGCTTTAGTCATCCATACGAGCAAAATTACGAAAACGCGTAAAATGACGCATAACTACGTTACGGACAAAGGTAAGTCCGTGTTCGCGTTGATCCGCGTCGACAACAATTTCGACGGCGTTCATCCGGGGCAAAATTACACGGGTACCGTCGTTAACGTAACGTCGACGGAAGGCTTCGATATTCCCGACGACTCCGTCGTTCTGGAAGGCGTAGGCACGTCGAAATCGATGGTCCAGGCGTTGCAGGCTAACACCAAAGTTAGCTTTAAATACGATTTATACGCAGGCAAAGACGATCAGAACAAATATATCATGAACAACAATATCGTGACTTCGATCACCTCTAACGCTTGGCTTGTACGTGACGGCGTAGCGGTGACGACMGGTGATCCGGCCGCTAACGCGCGTACGGCATTAGGCATGAAGGCAGACGGAAGCCTTGTCGTGGTAACCGTAGACAAACCAAGCACAAGTTATACGGGGAGCATTGGAACAGGTCTCCCCGATCTTGGGAAATATTTATTAGAAGCGGGAGCCGTCAATGCGCTTAATCTGGATGGCGGCGGTTCGACGGAGATGATCGTACGCCAAGCAGGCAGCGATCGTCCGGTAACCATAAGCCATCCTGGCGATGTCAATGGCTCGAGACTCGTTTCCAGCTCCTTGTTATTCGTCAGCACGGCGACGAAAGGCACGACGGTCGGCGACGTGGTCGTCGATAAGAACGTGACGCTCTACACCGGCTCGAAATACGATTTCACCTATCGTTTGGCGGATGAATTCGGCAATCCGATCTCCAGCGGCAACAGTCCCGCAACTTGGGCATCGACTATTGGAAGTGTCGACCCGAACGGCCATTATATCGCGAATAGCGGAATCGGCGCGGGAGAGGTCTCCGCGACCGTTGACAACGTGAAGGGAAGCGCGAAAGTGTCGGTCGTGGACGCCGTGGCTACCCTTGCTTTGACGAGCACCAACGTGGTTATGAACAATAACACGAAAAAGCAGTTCGGATTTGTCGCTACCGATGCAACCGGGGGGCAGGTTTACATCGACCCCTCCGTGGCAACGTGGAGCCTTTCCGGCAGTATCGGTACCGTGAACGAGAGCGGTTTGGTTACTTCGGGCGACAGCAATGGAACGGCAACGCTTACGGTAACGGTTGCGGGTAAGACCTTAACAACACAAGTTACGGTCGGTATCAAAGAGCAGGTCATCGACAATTTCGAGACGTACCCGATCGAAGGTTACCATCTAAGCGGAATCGGTTTTAATAATATCGCCCAATATGCGGGAAGTGCAGGAACAAGCCCGTACTTGAGCATCTCGACGGCGGTTAAGCACTCGGGAAGCAAAAGCTTTAAAATGGATTATGATCTTAGCATGTGGACAAACAAAAATTCGAACGGAACGCTGAACTGGATCCCGCACTGGTATAAGGGCGCGAAATGGTCCGATTCTCTTGCGGATCAAATGCTTTCCACGTATAAGACCGAAGTTTATCCGAAGAAATTCGGAATGTGGGTATACGGGGACGGCAAAGCTCCTTGGTTAAGGGCGATATTTAGAGATTCATCCGGCGGCGCGGATAAAACGCTCGACCTAACAACGGAAACGGACGACATCAATTGGGTTGGCTGGAAATACTTAGAAGTTCCTTTCCCTGAAGGCTGGAAGTTACCGATTACGCTTAACTATGTGTATATGGTTGAGACAACAAAATCGAAGCCAGCATATTCCGGATCAGTCTATTTCGATGATATGAAATTTATTTATACGGACGAGGTTACGGATACTAGCGGTCCGGAGTTTACCGAGACAAGTCCTTCGTCGGATGGCTTGTTCAGTAGTACCCTTGATTTCTCGACTACGATTACCGATAGTCTCTCTGGGGTAGATGAGAACAAAATAACGGTTAAAATCAATGACGTGGATTATAGGGATTACACTTACGATAAAACCACAGGTCGTCTTAGCTTCAAGTTGGAAAATCTAACCCAAGGGGATTACAGAGTATTCGTAGACGCCTACGACAAAGCGTTAACCCCCAACGAATCAGTTCCATATATCGACAAAACGTATCATGTGGATTTGACACCGGACGAGGAAGCTCCGACGATGACAGACGTAACGCCTACGAAGGACGTTAAGGTCAAAATTCCGACGCCGAGGGTCACATTCAAGCTATTGGACAGCAAATCGCAAGTCGATACAGAGAGCATCTCCGTTAGGATGAATAATATCGAACTGCCTGTGTATTACGACGCCAACACGGGTTGGGGATATGCCGAACCGACAAGCGACTTGGCGAATGGCGATTATGCCTTAAGAATCAATGCTCGGGATAAAGCCGGGAACGCCATGCCGACTTATAAGGATCAATTGTCTCTGGCCTCGATCCCGCAACCGCAAGATGGAGATAACTTCAAAATCTCGCTTATTCCGGATACGCAAGGCAACGCGTTTACCGATAAATTGTTCGCTAAGGTTGCAGCGGATGATACTTCGTTAGTCATGCACATGGGCGATATCGTGGATGACGGTTCCCAACTGCAATACGATCAAGCGTCGGGCTTCGTCAACAAGTATTTCGGGGACCCAGGTTCTAAACCGTTTTTCGTATTGGCGGGTAATCATGAATCGTTCCAGAATACCTTGGATATCTACTATAAAAAATTCGGTTCCCCGACAATGCATTTCGACTATGGGAATACGCTGATCATCATGTTGAACTCGGCATACATCCAAAGTCTTACCTTGTCGGATTCCACACAGTTCCATTGGTTGGAAGAAGTTCTGAAGAAGAATACGAAGAAAAACGTTATCGTTCTTGACCATGTGATTACGCGCGACGCATTCGGCACCAAGCATGAAATGGATCCGAAGGACGCAGCGAAATACGAGTCTATTCTAAGCGATTATAAGCTCGAGCATCCGGACACGGATATCTACAGCATTTTCGGACATTTGCATACTCTTCAAAACTGGGAAGTCGGCGGAGTCAAATACATCATTACGGGTAACGGCGCCGACAAGACGTACCTCCCGCATAGCGATGGAGATTTGCTGGGCACAGGTAAGATGACGGTTTCGGGCGGCAAAATGGTGTACACCTTCGACCCTCTCTTGACGAAGGTTTACATTCATAACGACGCGATTATCTCGGGTAAAATGAACACTGTCATCGGATCCCAAGTCCAAATGGATTTGTTCGGGGACTTCAGAGAGTATCCTGCTAATTACTTGACTCAAATCAATAACCGCAAATTAGTTGGGATTGACTGGAAATCCAGCGACGAAGACATAGCTTCCGTGGATGAAAATGGTGTTGTAACTTCAAAGTCTTCCGGTACGGCAATCATTACGGCAACATCCGGAGGAAAGAGCAATTCTATTTCGGTTGAGACGGTTAAGCCGACAGACGTCCAACCGGTCAAGCTCGATTTGTCTGTTCCTGCAGAAACTGAAGTTGGCGATACGTTCATCCCGACGATTAAAGCGACCAACGCTTACGGCGTGGCTTACGCCATTGATGCGAAGGACGCTACCTTCAGCTTCAAGAACGGAAAGGCACACATGCAAGAAGATGGAGTTATCATCGCAGATGCCGAAGGCGACGAAGAAATTACGGTTACATTTAGCGGTTTGAATGCAACGGCCATCGCGAAAATCGTTGCTAAACCGGTTACGCCTCCAGCTCCAGGAAAACCAGTCAAGATCGAGATGTCCGTTGATCCATCTGTTGAACTTGGTAAACAAGTCATTCCAATGATTAAAGGAACCGATGCTTACGGTACAGTTTCTGAGATTGATAGGAAAGACGTCGTTTTCAGCTTCAAGAATGGATTCATCGTTCAAGAAAATGGCATGTTGATTGCGAAAGCAGTAGGAGAAGATGAAATTACTGCTACATTAGATGGTTTAACAGCTGTGGCAAAAGTAACAATTGTACCGAAGGTTGTCATCCCGGAACATGAGGATCATGGCAATGGAGGGTCTATTCCTGCAGCACCTCCCGTTGGCGGAAAAGATGAGACTGACCAAGTCGATTTATCTAAGGATAGTGTTGTATCTTCCAATCTTTTCGCTGATCTTAGTAAAGTAAAAGGCGGGACGAAGACATTTCTAGGCAGTGATTACAAATGGACTGTTCGTTCGGAGGACCTCACGAATCCGACAGGTTCAGATCATTTTGACTTAGGCGTCAGTCTCGTAAATCTTGCTCCTGTTGGGAAGATTGCGACTCCGGTTCAAGTGAGTACAAGTAAAGTCGTGTTAGGTCTTTCCCTTAATCAACAAGGTGCATTGCCAGGGAAAATGACGCTAGAAACGAAAGCGGGCATAGAGCAAGCTGGCAAAAAATTGTTCTTCTATGCCGTGAATGCTGCCGATGTATCTCCTGTGCTCATCTCTGAAGTTACCGTAGATGAAAATGGAGAAGTTGCGATTCCATTCACAACGTCAACAGCAGCCGAGTATATGTTGACAACGCAAAAAATTTTTGATTTCAAAGATGCTGATGAGCACTGGGCAAAATCGGATATTTATTATCTGACTGGCAAAGACATTATCAGCGGAGTAAGCGACAATCAGTTCTCTCCGAATAATGAGATTACGCGTGGCGAATTTGTAAAACTTATCGCAGGTGCCGCTGGTGTGGATGTATCCGCCTATACGAACAGCACATTCGCAGATGTTAAGTCTACCGATTGGTATGCGCCGTACGTTGCATGGGCAGAGAAAAATAAAGTAGTCAATGGGATCGACGCAGAATCCTTTGCTCCAAATGCGAACATCTCCAGGGAACAAATGGCTGTTATCCTTATCCGATTAACCAATCTCGTTGGATATAAGTTGGAAAGCAACGTAACTCCGAATCAGTTCGGGGACGAAGCGAGTATTTCCTCTTATGCTGTTGAAGCGGTGAAATTCGCACAACAAGCCGGGATTATTAACGGATTGCCGAACAACCAATTTGCACCTGCTAAGAGTGCAACTAGAGCTGAAGCAGCTAAGATGCTAGCGACGTTGCTCAAAGCAATGGAAAAGAAAAATTAAGAAATGCATGTTTGAAGGAATGAATGGACAAAACGATCGCTCTCAGGAGCGATCGTTTTGCATTTGTACACGATTAAACGGAAGAGTCATCCGTTGAAGCGGGAAGGTGCAATCTATGAGACTGGTGAGTTTTGGTATTTAAAAGGAACTGTAGTCCGCTATTTTCCTGAAAAAAAACATTTTCTACGGTAGGGGGAACTACGTTCCGCTATTTCGCCAATTCTAGCTGAAAAGCACGCCATGACGGGCAAATAAGATCCTGTAGTTCCGTTCAATAGTGGAAATAGCTGGTTTTTTCTTCAAAATAAAGGACTACAGTTCCGTGAGAGAAGCAGTAGATGAATTCCCTCTGTTAGCTAACGCTAAAAGGGCCGTCCGTAGCAGATTCTTTCTCATTTTACCGGATGTTACTTATGACATTATGTTGCATGAAACATACGAATCAATGACTGCTGTAAACTTGATTATTATCAAATAAGTTCCTAACCTGATCGGCCATGAATTGTGTGGAGTGCGGCATTTGATGACGTATCCACCACTCGACAATGCCAATAAAAGCAGAGCTCATGAATTGGGCTTTTAACTCAAGATCGATATCGGAGTGATCGTCCGGTCTTTGCATTTTAAGCATCAGATTGACGGAAATAAAATTCAGTAGTTGTTCCCGGAATACAAAGGCTCTTTGATTGGAAAACATGGCAGAGAAGAACGCGAAATTATCACGAAAAAAATCAAAAATCGGTTTGGGCTCCTGCATCGTCCCGTAGCTAACCGTATTGTCCTCCCGTTTCTTGCAGAGCGAAATCAGTTCGTTGATGTGATCTTCAATGCAATGATCCAGAAGGTCGTATTTGTCACTATAATGCAGATAAATGGTGCCTCGGTTAACATTGGCGCGCTCTGCGATTTCATTGATGGTGATTTGTTCAAAATCTTTTTCCGAGAATAGCTCCAGAAATGACTTGGTTATGGATTGCTTGGTTCTGAGTATGCGACGGTCCGTTTTAACAGTGGTTTCCAAATGATGAGGTACCTCCTTCCGATAATCAACAATAGTGAGCGTTGTGTTGCATATCTAACAAATACGCATCAATCAACCATTGAGTAATCGGGGCTTCTGTCTATAATATTAATCAACGGCCGTTAAATATTCAACACGTGTTTATAAAAAAAGTCTATGAAGGAGTGTTTAACGATGGAAAACATACAAGGTAAAGTGGTCATTATTACGRGAGCATCCAGTGGAATAGGTGAAGCTACAGCGAAGTTGTTGGCGCAAAATGGCGCAAAGGTGGTATTGGCAGCTAGAAGAGAGGAACGTCTGCATGCAATTGTTGCTGAAATCAAACAGGGTGGCGGCGAGGCTGTTTCTGTAAAAGCGGATGTCGCTTCTGCTGAAGATATGCAGCAATTGGCCAAGTTTGCCCTGAGTGCATATGGCCGAATTGATGTGTTGGTGAACAATGCGGGCGTCATGCCGAGTTCCAGGCTGAATGAATTAAGAGTAGGAGAGTGGGATCAAATGATCGATGTGAATATCAAAGGTGTTTTATACGGTATCGCAGCGGTGCTCCCTACCATGAGGGAACAGCAGGCCGGACATATCATCAATCTGTCCTCTACTTCCGGTTATCAAGTCTCACCGACATCAGCGGTATACGCGGCTACCAAGTTCGCCGTTAGAGCCATTTCGGAAGGACTACGACTTGAAGAATCTGCGGCTTCGAATATCAGATCTACTGTAATTGCTCCAGGTCTGACGAAAACTGAGCTATTTGACAGCATTACGAGCCCTGAAGTGCAGGCGATAGCCGGTCAAATAAGCGGCTTGGGGATTTCACCTAACAGCATTGCTAGAGCCATCGCATTTGCTATTAATGAACCCGATGACACGCTTATCAGCGAAATTATGGTTAGGCCTACAGCGTTAGCTTGACCATATCCAAGCAAGTCGATTCATCAAAGAGAGGCTGCCGACAAGAAACTATCGGCAGCCTGCTTGCTTTTTACAATTACTTGGATACAACGGTGAATCTTTGATTGATGTGTTTAGGATTTTCAATCAAAGGGTCTTTTCCAGCTGTATATTCACCAGCAGAGTTGAAGGCATTGACCACAACATCATAAGGTTTTAAATCGTCGGCTGTGAGCTCAAAAAGATTCTTTTCTACGACATGTACATTGGTTTCTTGTACTTTGGATACACTTCTAGCAAAGGCAGTTACTTCATGTCCTCGTAAGAGGGCTTCCTTCATAATTAGATGTCCTGCTTTTCCTGTTGCTCCGATAATGGCGATTTTCATTGTTTTTTCCTCTTAAAATGTGTTGGATATTCTGTAATAGTTATTGTTACAACATAGCCGAAAAAAAGCCTGTATTATTTAAAAATATGATAAATAACATCTTGAAGTGTTTTATTTCTAAGCTCATTCTCCATGGCCAATTTAACACTTTCAAAAGTTATATCCAAGGTCTGTTGAATTTCCCTGCCTACCGTACAATTCGGATTGGGATTATCATGAATATTGAAAATCTCCGACTCCAGTTGGACGGATTTATAAATATCATATAAGCTGATTTCGCTTGGACTTTTGGTTAATGCAAACCCGGCAACGCCCACTCTTGAAGATATCAATCCAGACTTTTTCAACATGCTGGTTATTCTTCTAATAACAACTGGATTCGTTGAGACACTTCCTGCAATCATGTCGGAAGAAGCCTTAGGGTCCGATTGAACTAAAGACAGAATATGAATAGCAACGGAAAGACGTGTGTTAACCATGAATATCACCTCAGTAGGTGTCATAATGAAAGAATGAGGTACTTTCCATTCGACACGTTTACCCTATTATAGCAGATAAATTAGCTTCTAGCTTCTCCACTGTCATGGCACCGCCGCCAATTTTATTTGTGTGCTTTTGTCATAAAGAATTTAAGAAAGATTTAATTTTTAGCCCCATATCTTTTTAAATAAATTTCCTTATCCTTGAGTAAGCTGCAGGCCATAGCTGCTATTGGACAAGTGAAAATTTATAGGGGTGGGAATGAAGGATGTCGATTACCATTTTGATAGCTGATGATGAGACGGAGATTGCCGATCTTATCGAGCTTCATTTAGAGAAAGAAGGCTACCGATGCCTGAAAGCAGCTGACGGTCAGGCGGCTATAGCTGCCTGTGACGCGCATGTCATTGATTTGGCGATTTTGGATATTATGATGCCTAAACGGGATGGTTATGAAGTAACCAGGCTGATTCGAGAGAAGCATCAATTCCCTATCATTTTTTTAAGCGCCAAAACGTCCGATCTCGACAAGATTGCGGGATTGGTAAGAGGAGCGGATGATTATGTCACCAAGCCATTCAACCCGATGGAGTTGGTAGCGCGAGTCAACGCGCAGTTGAGGCGATCAAAGCAATTCAATTTATCGACGCAAACGGCTAGACCCATTTTGGAGGCCGGTGGATTGTTCATCTATCCCGAAGAACGTACTGTTTTTTTATACGGCCAACCCATTGAATTAACTCCGAAAGAGTTTGATATTTTATATCTGCTAGCCCTGCATCCCAAGAAGGTTTTCAGCTCGGAACATATCTTCGAACAAGTGTGGCGTGAGACCTACTATGAGGGCAGCAATACAGTCATGGTGCATATTCGCTCTCTGCGGAAAAAGCTGGAGGAAGACATGCATAAAACCAAACGGATTAAAACCGTCTGGGGGGTGGGGTACTCATTCCATGGCTAACATGTTCCGCAGCTTTCGATTTGGAATGATTTTATGGTTTGGTTTAAGCATGTCTATATCAGCGGTGATCACCTACATCCTTTTTAAAGTCCTTCAATCCTACTACTACACGACCAAGTACGAGAATCCATTAACGAAAGTGCGTTATTTCATAAGAGATATAGGGGATATCAATTTTTTTCTGCTCATCTTTCTTCCTCTCTCGTTTTATTTTTTCTATCTTTTCACGAAACGATATGCGACCTATTTTCATGTCATATCCAATGGAATTAACCAACTGGCGAAAGGTGATTTCAACCGCCGTATTCGCCTGTCCTCCAATGATGAATTCGGAGATGTGGCGAGAGATATTAATCGGGCAAGCGAGAAGCTGCAGCAAGYGATGGAAAGGGGCGATTTTGCGGAAACCAGCAAGGAGCAATTGGTACTGAATTTGGCTCATGATTTGCGTACGCCTCTGACTTCTGTGATCGGTTATCTGGATTTCATCCTTCAATCGGATGGGCTAACGGGGGATCAAACGAATCACTATACGCGCATTGCTTACACGAAAGCACAACGATTGGAAAAATTGATTGACGAGCTTTTCGAAATCGCTCGAATGAACTATGGCAGGCTTCCTCTCGAAACAAGAACGATCGATCTCAACGAGCTTCTCACCCAATTAACCGAGGAATTATTCCCTGTCGTATCTAAAAAAACTTAACAGTCAGAATGAATATAACTCCGCATTTGCTTGTTTGGGGTGACGGAGATCTGCTGGCACGCGTATTTGAAAATATTCTGACGAATGCCATTCGCTATGGCGCAGATGGGCAGTTTATCGATATTCTTGGCCATTCGGACGGTGGAGAGGCAGTGATCCAAGTGGTCAATTATGGAGATTGTATTCCGCAGGAGGAGCTGCCGCATCTCTTCGATATGTTTTTTACGGGGGATATGGCTCGAACGCATGAAGAAGGCGGCTCCGGGTTAGGCCTGTTCATCGTGAAGAATATCGTAGAGCAGCATCATGGCACCATTACAGTTCAAAGCAATTTAATTCGTACGCTATTTGAAGTACGTATCCCCCAACGTTGACATCGCCAATTACCAAGGCGGTGTTTTTTTCTGTCAAGACTTTAGAAAAACTTTAAGTTTTACCCTGCTTTTTTTTAAACAGTTCATCTTAATCTACATGTAAGAGAGGAGGGAACAGATGATAGGGTTCCGTAAGGATGCTTCAGTGGCATGGATGTTTCTTGCGCCGAGCAGTATCGGATTTGCGCTATTCTACCTGATTCCGTTTGCCATGGGATTGTACAATTCTTTCATGGACGGTACGGTAGATAGTCGCTTTGTGGGATTGGATAATTACCGCGCGCTGCTTGCAAGCGACTCCTTCCGAAAGGCAGCTTTCAATACGTTATATTTCAGTGTTGTTAGTGTTCCGCTCATGCTTGTGCTTTCGCTTAGCTTGGCGATGTTGTTAAACCAAAATATTTATTTTCGCAATTGGCTTCGTATGGCTTATGTGCTGCCGCTTGTCRTTYCTGTTGCTTCGATCCTGCTTATCTGGGAGATTTTATTGGACTGGAACGGCTCTTTGAATGCCTGGTTGAGCAGCTACGGGATCGCACGTGTGGATTGGATGAAGACTGATGATGCCCGAGCGGTCATCATTGTTGTGTATATATGGAAGAACATCGGCTATAACGTGATTCTTTTCTTGGCGGGACTTCAGCAAATTCCGAAGGATTATTACGAAACCGCCAAAATCGAAGGAGCTGGGCGCTTACGGCAGTTTGGCAGTATTACGATGGTCTATCTAACATCCACTGTATTTTTTGTAGTCATCATGTCGATCATTAATTCGTTTAAAGTATTCCGGGAAACGTACCTGATTGCAGGTGATTATCCGCATGACAGTATTTATATGCTGCAGCATTATATGAACAACATGTTCACATCGTTGGATATTCAGAAGCTGACTGCATCGGCGATTTTGATGGCCGGCTGTATCCTTCTGATCGTCATAGGCATGTTTATGCTAGAGCGCCGGTATCGGCAGTTTATGGAATAGGGGGAAGAAGTCGTGCTTGTTGCTGGTATCCTGCGAAAAATTACGTTAACGATTGTTATGGCCGTCATAGCATTCGTGTGTTTATTTCCAATTGTTATTACTTTCACCAATTCATTAATGACAGCCCACGAAATCAGCATCAATTACAGCTCTATTGGGCAGATGAACAAAGCAGCTCGTTTCGTGAATATAAAATTACTCCCGGATCAAGTGACCTTGGAACAGTATGGCAAGGTGTTGGTCAGCAGCCCTAGATATTTGGAAATGTTCTGGAATTCGGCTTTTATGGTCGTACCGATCATCGCAGGCCAGACCATGGTAGCATCGCTTGCCGCTTATGCCTTCTCCAAGCTGCGATTTCGCGGGCGAGAGCCCCTGTTTCTCGTATATGTCTTTACGATGCTGATGCCGTTTCAAGTGACGCTGGTGCCCAATTATATGATGGCGGATAAGCTGGGGCTTTTGAACAGTCCGAGTG